>NZ_JBEYHA010000077.1:0-17899 GCF_040635075.1 Nocardiopsis sp. NPDC007018 | reverse complement strand
CGGCTGGCTGACACCCATAGAGTTCGAGAACAAACAACCGAGCACTGTGGCCTGAGAATCCAGAAACACGGCTCCACCAAACTCAGGACACACCAAGGACCTCGAACACAGAACTGGCAAGCGGATCCGCCAGACATCCGTCCCCCGCTACCTCAACGGCACCGACTTCATCTCGCTGATGTCCAACGGCTGGTTGGGCAGCCGGGGCACGGGAACCGAGCAGCTGTACGAACAGCTCGACCTCTCGTTGGCCGAGGGAAGGTCGGTCATGTTCGGGACGCACACGGACGGGCTTCCCCTGATGAACCACAGCTCCGGTCAGTGGCAGGAAAACTTCTGACCCCAACCAAAGAGAAAATGGTCGAACCGGTCTGATAACCCGCCTTATCAAGGGATCACCTGCATTCCGACCCATGGGTTCTCTATGGTGATGGTCATCGCGTTTCACCCACTGCCCACGTTTCTCGGGCGGTTCCTGGAACACGATGGTCCCATCCTCTTCGCAGTCCGTTGATCCGGTCTGCGCACTTCCCTATAGAGGAATCACCGTGAACACCATGCTTGTCATCACCCTCATCGTCGTGGTCGCCGCGGTCTTCGCCGCCCTCGGCTACCTGCTCGCCCGCAACCGCGCCGAGGCGCGCAACCGTGACCACGGCAACGAACAGAACCGACTGCGAACGGAGCTGCTGCTCGCCGAGGAGCAGCGCGAACAGGCGCGCACCCAGGCCGGAGAGCTCCGCACCGAACGCGACGAGGCCCAGAAGTCCCAGCGCGAACGCGAATCCGCCTGGTCCGAGCTGAACGCCCGGCTGACTTCCGTGACCGAGGAGCGGGCCAGGCTGGAGACCGAAGGCAAGGCCACCGCGGAGAAGCTGCACCAGGCCCGGTCGGAGGCAGAGGGTCTGCGCAAGTCACTCGATGCCGGTCAGCGGCGGGTGGAGGAGCTGGAGGGCGCCCTGCTCGCCGAGGAGAAGCGAAGGGTCGCGCTGGAAGCGGTGAGCGACGATCAGAAGGCGCGCATCAGCGGCTATGAGACCGACCTCGCCACGCTGCGCACCGAGCGGGCACAGCTGGAGAAGCGCCAGGCCGAGGTGGCCGCCGCGCAGAAAGAGCTGGACAAGGTGCGCGAGGAGCACAGCCGGCTCCAGACTGAACAGGTCGAGGCGACCGTGGCCAAGATGCTGGAGTCCTCCCAGGAGAAGCTGACCGCCACCGCGGACGAGAAGCTCGGGACGACCGCCAGGGCCGTGACCGAGAAGCTCCAAGAGCTGGGCCTGCACCTGCGCGAGTTCGACGGCAGGCGGACCACGACCGAGACCCGCCTGGACGAGCAGCTCAAGAACCTGGCCCAGGAGAACGCCCGGGGCCGGGCGCAGACCGAGGCTCTGGTCAAGGCGCTGCGCAAGCCCCAGGTGCGCGGACGCTGGGGCGAACTCCAGCTCAGGAAGGCCGTGGAACTCGCGGACATGCGCGAACGCTGCGACTTCGACACCCAGGTCTCCGTCACGGACGAGGAGGGGACCCAGCGGCCGGACATGATCGTCAACCTCACCAGCGGCCGCCGGGTCGTGGTGGACGCCAAGGTCTCCCTCGACGCCTTCATGAACGCCCTGGAGGCGGACGGGGACGACGAGTACGACCGGTTCATGGACGAGCACGCCGCACAGGTGCGCAAGCACGTGGACACGCTCGCGGCGAAGGAGTACTTCGTCAAGGTCGCGGGCAGCCCGGACTTCGTGCTGATGTTCCTGCCGAACGAGTCCCTGCTGCAGGCCGCCCTGGACCGGAAGCCGGACCTGTACGAGCACGCCCTCGCCAAGAAGATCATCATCGCGACCCCCACCGTGCTGATCCCCATGCTCCGCACCATCGCCCTGTCCTGGGACGAGAAGGCGATGCGGGAGAACACGGAGGTCATCCACGGGTTGGGCCGGGAGATCTACGACCGGCTCACCAAGGTGGGTGAACACCTGGGAAGGCTGAGGGGCTCCCTGGACAAGTCGGTGGAGCACTACAACGCGGCGATCGGCTCGCTGGAGGCGCGTGTACTGCCGACCGCCCGTGAGTTCCCCAAGCTCGGTATCCGCCCGAAGAAGGAACTGACCGAGCTGCACCCGGTGGAACGTCAGACGCGGGCGCTGGTCGCCCCGGAGCTGCTGGCCGCCACCACCGCGGAGGCCGGAACCGGTGCTCCTGAGACGGACCTGGTGGAGGTCATCCCCGACCAGCTCGGCTGATGAGAGCACTTGATCTCCGTGCGGCCGCTCCCCGAAGACTCTTCGGAGAGCGGCCGCATCGTGTACGGACCCCTGCCAGCGGTCAGGCCATGGCCGGGACGCGGGGGTGAGGCCGGGGGCGGGGGCCAGGGCGAGGGCTTCCCAGGTTCTGGGCCCAGGGGCGGGCGGTGGGCGGCTCGGTGTGCGGCCAGAGCAGGAGCAGGAGGGCGTCGATGTCCGGGGCCTCTTCCAGGCCGTTGGGGGTGGCGACCCAGAAGGATCGGGTGGCCTCTCCCCACCAGAGCACCAGGTGCCGGTAGCGGGCTTGGATGCGGGCGGCCTGGGCGTGTTCGCTGGCGTACTCGGAGCGGTGCCCACCCAGTCGGGGCAGGCGTTCGGCGCGGCGCTCCCGGCAGGAGGGGTGGGCGCAGGTGGTGCAGACTGGGCCGCTGAGCGGCTGGCGGCGGGGCAGGGTGCGGTGGAGCGGGTCGCTGGAGGGGCGGGGCGAGGGGATAGGGTTCTGCATCAGATCCTCTTTTCCTTACATATGAGCTGTTGGGTTTTCGGGGGTTCAGGGCCCAGGGGAAGCGCGGCAACGCTTTCCTGGGCCCGTCTCATGTCCTGGGTGACATGTCAGCCGACGGTTCTAGTGATCGGCTTTAGTGGTCGGCCTTCCAGCGGCTTCCGGCCAGGTCGTAGGAGAGGTAGAACCAGACGCTGCGGAACTGGGCGCGCCCGTTGTCGCCCCAGTCGCTGGCGAAGGCGTCGACCATGGCCAGCCCGCGCCCGGACTTCGCGTTCAGGCTCAACCCGTCCGGGTGGGGGGTGAGGTGCTGGTCGGGCCCGGTGGGCTGTCCGCGGTCGCGGCAGGTCAGGCGGAGCCCGTGGCGGTCGCGCTGGATGTTGAGGATGTAGCTGCCCCCGGGCTGCCCGGAGCGGCTGTGCCGGATCGCGTTGTTGCACAGCTCCGAGCCGAGCAGGGTGAACAGGTAGCGGTAGTCGGAGTCGTGTTCAGCGGCACAGGTGTCCAGGAAGGCCCGGACCAGCGGCATCACGGTGGGCGTTCCCGCGAAGTCGTAGCGGCGGGCCCGGTAGTTGGGCCGCTCAGGCCGCCCGGAGAAGTAGTGCCGGTAGAGCGGCCGGATGAAGCTGGCCAGCGGCACCGTGACCTCCCCGGAGATCGGAGGGTCGTTGGGGTTGTTGGAAGGCATGACGAACACACTCCTAGGCATGGCGGTACATGAGCAGGGGTCGTGCGTAGAGCCCGTTGGAGGAGTCTCACGGTTGCCGTGATGCGCGGAACGGGCAAGGCGTAGCCTGACCGAAGTGGACCGTCTGTGATGAGACGATCACCGGCCACAACCCCATAGTGACCCTGGAAATCTCCTTCTATCAATCAGAAACTGGGATTTCCGGAAAACTTTGACTAGGCTGACTCCATGCAACGTCCTCACAGCCCCACCATCCGCCTACGGAGACTCGGCTTCGAACTGCGCCGTCTACGTGAGGCTCATCGGCTGACCCTTGAAGAAGCCGCTAAGAGTTCGGGGGTTCCCCGTACCACCCTCAGCAAGATCGAGACAGCGGAGTCACGGCGTACGCGTGCACGAGATCTTGACGCCCTCGCTGATCTATACGAGGTCAGCGACGAAACGCGTGACGCCTTCCATCAGCTCTACCGAGAGTCCAAGGAGAAGGGGTGGTGGTACCGATACAAAGAGTTGTTCGGCACGAGCGGCCTCCCCGCCTTCGAGGTGGAAGCTTCTCTGATCCGCACTTATGAAGCCCAGGTGATCCCCGGTCTTCTACAGACACCGGAGTACACACGTGCGGTGTTCACCGGAACGAACGCGTACGCGGACGTAGAAATCCAGCGTCACGTGGACGCTCGCATGGAACGGCAAAGCATCCTTGCACGTCTCTATCCCCCGGAGTACGCGGCCATCATCGATGAGGCCGCGCTGCGCCGACTAGCAGGCGGCACAGCGGTCATGAAAGAGCAACTGAAGCACCTGGCGCACATGGCTACAAGACCTCACATATCCATCCACGTCCTGCCCTTCTCAGCGGGTATGCACGCCGCGAACCTGGGCGGCTTCCAAATCATGGAGTTCGCCGAGCCAGCAGACCCCACCGTCTGCTTCGCAGAAATCCCCACCGCAGGCCTCTTCCTGGAAGAGACTGCGGAGATCCGCTACTTTGACGCCCTCTGGCGCGAGGCCCACAGCGCATCACTAACAGTGGCCCGGAGCATAGACTTCATCGAAGAAGCAACCGCATCACTAGAGGGTGAATCGTGACAGATCTAGGCTTCCGCAAGAGCAGCTACAGCGGCACCGGTGAAGACTGCGTAGAGGTCGCCCACATCCCCTCCACCTTCCACAAGAGCAGCTACAGCGGCGCCGGGCAGAACTGTGTCGAGGTGGCCGAGCTTCCCTGTGGTGCGGCTCTCCGGGACTCCAAGCACCCCGACGCCGGGCATCTTCCCTTCCCCTCCTCCGAGTGGACCGGCTTCCTCAAAAGCGCCCTGACCCACTGACCTGAGACGCAATCGGGCCCGGCCACGGTCTTCTACCGTGGCCGGGCCCGCGCCGCGCACCGACACCCGTCAGAGGTTTCTGTCGGGTGTGCGGGTATGCGGGTATGTGCGTGTGCTGAAGGCTCTGGCACACACCAATCCCGAAGCCCTCAGCAGCCGCTCCCCTATCCCTCAGTCCCCAAAGCCAGGTCCACCCGAGTGCCCTCCCAGGTGTCCCCGGACCGCCAGATCACCTCGGTTCCGAAGGCCTCGCTCACCATCGTGGCCGCTTCGGGAGGCTCCGGCGACTGCGGTAGCACCAGAAAGGCCCGGTCAGCCTTGGTTCCGGTCGCGTACTCGACCTCCATGATCCGCAGGACGCCTTCGCGCATCCGGGCGTACGTGTGCCCCTCCGCGCCCAGGACCTCGTACAGGTAACTGCCCTCGGACCCGGCGCACTCCACGTCGACGAACTCGGACCACACCGGTGTCCGCCCCTGGTTGAACAGATCCGCGATGAGCTGGAATCGCAGGCCCTCGTGGCCACGATCCTCTCTCTCACGCTGCACCGCCGCACGGATGACGGCCAGGAATCCGTCTTCCACGGACTCACTCGTCTCGGACATGCTCTGCTCCATCGTGTTCGGTTTCTGGGGTTGGGGAAGCGGGTCGGCGGGCGCCCCCGCCAGCTCCTGCGCTGAAGGGTCCTCCTGCAGGTCAGCCTCCGCCCCTTCCTCCGAATCCTCGGGGCGGTTCAGCCGGTACCGGGAAGGCACCCCAGCCAGGAACTGCGCGTAGCTCCGCTCCAGGTGGACGGTCTGGTAGTCCGTCACGGACCGGACGTCCGGGCTCAGCACCAGCCGGTATCCCTGATCGTCCAGCAGCCAGCAACCGTCCCTGTTCCGGGACCAGGTACCGCTGGTCCACAGGTGGGTCAGCATGTCGCGGAGCTCCACCTGAGCGTCCCGCGCACTGGCCCGGTGCCGCACCGCGAACCGGGCCCGCGCCGCCGCGGAGACACGGACCGCCTCGGGCCCCTCCTCCGGCAGGTCCGGGACGGCCCCGCGGGTGGTGCCCACGGGGCGGGACAGAACTCCGGGCGCCTCCGAACGGGGAAGGGGAACTCGCGTCCGGTAACCCCCGCACCCCTCCTGACGGCACCACCTGTCAGCAGTGGTAGTGGAGTTGCGGCAGCGTCCGCCGTCGGTCCGGAACCGGGTGCACCGCACCAGTCCCCCGTGCTCCGCACCGCTGCCCGGCACCCGTTCGGGGTCGACCAGGACGTCAGGCAGCGGCCGCGCGTACACGATGCTCAGGGACTGGGTGCACCTGGTCAGGGCGACATAGAGCTGGCCAACGCCGTTGGCGTCCGACGCGGTGATCTCGCCCGGCTCCACCAGGACGACGTGGTCGAACTCCAGACCGTTCACCCGGGACACCGGCAGGACCTGGACCTCCGGCCCCTCCTCGGCGCCCCCCGATTCCTTTCGTTGTTCCCCCACCCGCTCCAGCAGGGACGAGTCGTCAGCGGTGATGACCGCGATCGACCGGCTCCGTCCGCCCGTCTCCCGCAGCCGGTCCACCTGTGCCGCCACCTCCGCCAGGAGGTCGTCGGGGAGGGTCCAACGCACCGTGACGTCCCCCTCCTCCGGGGGACGCACCGGGATCGGCTGGCGCACGGTCGGCGCCACCGCCACCGCGGCGGGCACGGAGACGTGCATGACCTCGTACGGCACCCGGTAGCCGACGGTGAGTTCGTGCAGGTGCCACCCGTCCCGCAGCGTCAGCAGGTCCACGAAGTCCGACCACTGCTCGTAGCGGTGCTCCCCGGTGGACTGGGCCAGGTCGCCCAGGACGGTGAGCGACCCGCTGGGGCAGCGCCGGGCCAACCCGCGCACCTGCATCGGGGTGAGGTTCTGGGCCTCGTCCACCACGATGTGCCGATAGCGCACCGGACCGTCGCCGGTGAGCAGGACCCGCAGTTCCTCCAGGCAGACCAGGTCGGCGCGGGTCCAGGGTTCGGCCGCCTCGGTCCGGGACCTGGCGCGGTTCAGGGCCCGCTGCTCCTCCTCGTTCAGGACGCCCTCGGCCGCGGCGGCCAGCGCGTCGGGGTCGTTGAGCAGTCTGCGCATCAGCCGCTTCTCGGACAGCTGCGGGCACACGGCCGTGAGCAGGCGGGTCACGGCACGGCTCTGCGACAGCCTGCGGCGGACTCCCCCGTCCCGGCCCAGGTGACCACTCCGCTCGGCCAGCTCGGCGATCAGGTGGTCGAGGAGGGAGTCCAGGAAGTACTGCCGCCGGTCGGCGTGGGTACCGGGGCGCTGCCGGGCCTGCTCGACCAGCCCCTCCAGGTCCTCCCCCGCCACGACGAGTTGGCGGCTCTCGTCCTGGAAGACGAGGCGCCCGTCCGTGAGGAGACCGGCCAGCCCCTCGGGTCGGATCAGCCCGCGGACCGCCCGCTCCAGCACCGCCGCCATCCTGGCGTCGGACTTGATCCGGGCCTGCTCCGGACCGTCCTCGGCCCGGACCTGCCCCTCCCACAGTCCGCCCAGGGCCTGTGCCCGCACCCCGCGGGTACCGAGCGAGGGCAGGACCTGGCCGACGTAGTTCAGGAACTCCGGGTGCGGCCCGACCACCAGGATCTGCTCGGCCTTAAAGTGGTCGTTGTCCAGCAGCCAGGTCACGCGGTGCAGCCCGACCGCGGTCTTGCCGGTTCCCGGCCCGCCCTGGATGACCAGGGTCCCGGGGCGCGCGTCGGAGACCAGTTCGAGCTGGTCGCGCTGGATGGTCTCGACGATGTCCCGCATCAGGCCCTTGCGGGCGCGGTTGAGCTCCTCCAGGAGGAAGGGGTCGACCGTCTCCCCCTGCTCCCGGGCCCTGCGGCGGGTGGCCAGGGCCGCGACCTTCTTGGGGGAGGGAACAGCGGGGCGGGCGGGGGCGGCGGGATCGGAGGTGTCGGAAGTGCCGGAGGTGTCGGAGGCGTCAGCGGGGACGGCCGCGCTCTGGTCCGGCTCGCTGATCTCGTCGAAGTAGGAGAGGACCTTGCTGTCCTCGCACTTGAGCCTGCGGCGCAGGCGCACCGTCCCCGGGGAACTGGGGCTGGCCAGCCGCCACTCCCTGGCCAGCGGCGCCGTCCACTTGATGACCAGGCGGTTGCCCTTCGCGTCCTTGACCCCCTCCCGCCCGACGTAGAAGGTCTCGCGTTCGCTGCGCTCCTCCACGTCGGCGCGCATGAACACCAGAGGTTTGCCGTCCAGTTGGAGGGCCTCCAACCTCTCCTCGGACTGCCGCTTCAGGTCGGCGTTGTCCTTCGTGCTCGCACCCAGCGGGTGTCGAGCGATCCTGCGGAGGTCGCCCTTCGCACGCTCGAAGTGGTGGTAGGCGCGGTCGACCGCTGCCTGCTCCTGCGCGATGACCGTGTCCCGGTCTCCTTGGTTCACGTCTACTCCGGCTGTTGTACTGCGGGGGTATGCACCTGTTACTGCGGGGGTGTGCACCGTCGGACGGGAGCCGTCGGGTGGTGCGGGGTGTCTGCCGGACACGGAAAAGGGGCCGCGTCCTGAGGGGGATGTCGGCTCTCGTCGGGGCCGGGAGAGGCACGGCCGAGAAGGAACCGACGGTGTGGGCGGTGCCGGGCACCGTTCGGGGGAAGGCCGGGCCGCGGGCAGCGATCGGGGGTGGTCGGGGGCCACGAGCGGAACCCGTCCCTGCTTCGTGGGCACACCCGACCGGGGGTCACACCGGGGTTCGGGACGAACCTGCGAATTCCACGACCTCACTGCCCATGTCAGCCGAAAAACCCGTCCGTGATCATGACGCGGGGATTGGCACAGGGGTTGACACAGAAACCGACCCCTCAGCCTGCCCACCGCCAAACCCGTCCGGCCCCTCCTCCCCGGCCGAGCCGTCCGTCCCGGCCCGCCCTCGGCTGATGGCCGGGACGCCGCCCGGACCCGGCTGTTCTCAGCACTGCCTCAGTGCTGCCTCAGTGCTGCCTCAGTACTGCTCGCTCCGGTGGTTGTCCTCCGAAGGAAGTCCCTCCGCGGTCCGGGGCGCCGCGGGCAGGAGGTGCGGGCTCGCGGATTCCTCCCGCAGCCACCCCTGGTCCACCAGGTACCTGATGGCCAGCGCGCCCTCCCACTGGTTCCAGCCGAACACCGCCTCCAGCTCACGCCAGGTGGGGCCGCGCCCGTGCTCGGCGAGGTGCTCCTCCACGTGCGCGGCCACCCACGGCTCCAGTCCCTGGACGACCCGCCAGGCGCGCATGGTCTGGCCGGTCCGCAGCGCCCGCTGCTCTCCCACTCGCCCGGGCTCGGCGCGTCGGGGCCGAGGGGCCCCGGGTCCCCTCCCCTGGACCGAGGACGTACCCGCGCTGCGGGTCCGCCCCTCCTGGGAGGTCAGGTGCCATCCCTTGCAAGCCGGGCACTCGTAGGCCCGGCGGGGCATCCGGTCCGAGCGGTCGGAGCCGTGGTGGCGGATGGCGGCCAGGGCCAGTTCAGCGCTGATGCTGTCCTTGAACCAGCGCTTGCCGCACCTGCGCGGGCGGGAGGCGTGCGGCGCTCGGGCGGGCTTCGTACCGGAGTGGAGGTGTCGTCGGCTCATGGGGGGCTCCTCGAGATCGGCCGGTACGGGCGAGGTACCGGGGTGCGTGCTTCGGGAAGCGAGCGGCTGGCCGCTCTGGATCATGCGAGGACACTACCCAGAAACACTGGCTCAATGAAGGCCAATCTTTGATAAGGGTGCTTATCAAACTCTCACTACCAAAAGTGATCGCTCTGCCCTACAGTGGCCTCACACCCGCACTCCCCACCCCCGACGCAGAGAGCGAGGAAGCGGCCCATGCCTTCGTCACCCCTGCTGCTCTCCCTGTCCGACATCGCGGGGCTCGCCCGCGTCCAGCGCCCGGTCGTCTCCACCTGGCGGCGGCGCCACTCCGACTTCCCCTCTCCCATGGCGGAGAACGACAGCCGGGCCTGGTTCGACGGCCATGCGGTCGCCGACTGGCTGACCAGCACCGGCCTGGGCAACACCCCGGCGGACGAGATCGGCCCGGAGCTGGTCGCGCACGGACTGGTCCGCGTGGCGGAGGGGGTCGGGGCGCAGCGCCTCGTCTCGGTACTCGGAGCACTGCTGTGCCTCCAGTACATGGACGAGAAGCCCCTCGCCGACACCACGAAGGACGCTCTGCTCACCCGTGCGGAGCACATGGATCCCGACGACGAGTTCTTCCTGCGCGAGCTGAGCGCCGACCCCGGGCTCTCCGCCCGCCTCGCGCCCCTGGCCGAGGACCTGGTCGAGGCCGCGTACACCCCCGGTGGCGCGCATGAACACCTCATGCGGCAGCGGCACCGCCTCGGACTCGCCGATCCCGAAAGCGGTTCCCTCGCCCCCGAACTGCGCCGCCTCATCGTGCGGGTGGCGGACCCGTACGAACACGCCTCGGCCAACGACACGCTCACCGTCGCCGACCCGCACGCCCTGTACGGGGACCTGCTGCACGACATGGTGTGCGCCCTGGACGACCCCGCGGACAGCAGGACCCTGGCCGCCGAGCGGCGCCCCGACCTGGCCCGGCTCACCCGGCGCCGCCTGCTGCTGGCCGGAGTGCCCGAACTCGACCTGGACGTGCAGGAGGGTACCGAGCTGGAGGAGGGCATCGCCGACCCCGACCTGGTGGTCACCCTGCTGCCGTACCAGGCGGGCGAAAGCCGTTCCCAGGCCCGGGTGCTGGAGGAGGTCGAGGCCATCGGCGACCTGCTCGGCCCCGGTTGCACGGCGGTGGTCATCGGCCCCGCCGACGCGTTGGTCGGTGCTCTGGACACCCGCGAGGCGCAGATCCGTTCCCGTCTGATCCGGAGCAAGCTGGTCGAGTCGGTCACCACCCTGCCCGGCGGGGCCGACCCCTCCCGCCCTGGATACGAGTGCGCCATGTGGACCCTGCGCCGGGGCCAGGTCGCCAACACCGAGGGCCGGGTGCTGGTCAACGACATCAGCGCGCGCCCCCTGGACGACCAGGTGATGGGGACCCTGGCCGAGGACATCCTGCTCTGGCGGGCCGAGGGCCATCACCTGGGCGGGCACGACCCCCGGTACGGGATGTCGGTGACCATCAAGGACCTGGAGGACCGGTTCGGGGAGTCGCTCGTTCCGCCGGGGCCGCCGGTGTCCCGACTGCTGTCCCAGGCGGTCCGCGACCGTCCGGCCCTGATCGCCGAGGCCGAGACCCGCCTGGCCGAGGCCGACAACCGGGCCCGTGCGCACACGGAGTCCGCGGGCCCTCTTCGCGGTGGTCTCATCCGCCGGGTGGGACCCGCACCGGAGCGGGTCACCGTCAACACCCTGATCCGCCAGGACCAGCTCGTCCCGGTCAAGGGACATCGGATCGCGGACGAACACATCGACCCGGCGGGCCAGCTCGACCTGATCGGACCGGACGAGGTCCTGGGACGGTCCCAGCGCGGAAGTCGTCGCATCGACCGCCTGGTCCTGGCCGCGGAGTACCAGCACGCGGCTCTGACCGAACCCGGCGACGTGGTGTACACGACCGCCACCGGTTTCGGGGTGATGGTCGACCACGAGGGGGCCTCGGTGGTCTGCTATCCGGCCCGGGTCCTACGGGTGAACCGCAGGGCGAGACGGGCGCTCACGCCTCGAGTCCTGGCACTGCTCTTGGAGGGCGCGGTCTCCACCAACAAACCGACGAGGTCGGTCCGCGCCCCCCGCGGCATCGGGGAGGCCTCGCTGCCCGACCTGAACCCGAAGGAAGTGGAGCGCCTGGACACCTTCCTGGCCGAGTCGGACCGCAAACGCGCTCTGCTGGACGCCCAGTACACCGAGCTGGACACCATCCGGAGGCTCAGCGCCGCCGGTTTCGGCGACGGGACCCTGGCTGTCCCCACCGACTGACAGACTTTCCGTACCTCCTCTCCCCCAGTCACCGGTGTCCCTGGACGCCCGTGTCAGTGGGCAGCACGACAACACAGAAGGAACACACCACACATGCCGCCACGCAAACGCGCCAGCACCCAGCAGGGGGAGCTGTTCAACGCCTCCACCCCGCAGGAGATCCGCGCGATCCTCTGGAAGGCCGCCGACCAGCTCCGCGGGTCCATGGATGCCGCCCAGTACAAGGAGTTCGTGCTCGGGCTGGTCTTCCTCAAGTACGTGGCCGACGCCTTCGACGAGCGTCGCCGCGAGATCGTCGTCGAGCTGGAGGAGGACGGTGTCCCGGAGCACCGCTGGGACGCCTTCCTGGAGGACCAGGACTCTTACACCGAGGAGAACGTCTTCTGGGTGCCAGAGAAGGCGCGTTGGAAGCACATCGCCGAGAACGCGGCCAGTACCCCCGAGGGGGTCGGCAAGCTCATCGACGACGCGATGGGCGAGATCATGGCGAACAACAAGGCGCTGACCGGCGTCCTGCCGCAGATCTTCAACCGCGACAACGTCGACCAGAAGCGGCTGAAGGGGTTGGTCGACCTCATCAGCGACGCCCGGTTCGCCGGTAATGACGAGAAGACCGCGCAGGACGTACTCGGCGAGACCTACGAGTACTTCCTGGAGCAGTTCGCCCGGGCGGAGGGCAAGCGGGCTGGTGAGTTCTACACGCCCAAGAGCGTGGTTGAGCTGCTGGTGGAGATCCTGGAGCCGTACGAGGGGCGGGTTTATGACCCCTGCTGTGGCTCCGGCGGCATGTTCGTCCAGGCCCAGAAGTTCGTCGAACACCACGGCGGCCGCGACCACACGCACGACATCGCGGTCTACGGCCAGGAAGCCAACGAGCGCACCTGGCGTCTGGCCAAGATGAACCTGGCCATCCACGGCATGGACCCCGAGGGTGTCGGCAAGCGCTGGGCGGACACCTTCGGCGACGACAAACTGCCCGACCTGAAGGCCGACTTCGTCCTAGCCAACCCGCCCTTCAACCTCCACCCCTGGGAGCGCAGGACGGACGACAACCGCTGGCGTTTCGGTGTGCCCCCGGCGAACAACGCCAACTATGCCTGGTTGCAGCACATCGTCTCCAAACTCGGCTCCCGGAGTAAGGCCGGCGTGGTCCTGGCCAACGGGTCAATGTCCACACAGTCCTCCGGTGAGGGTGAAATTCGCAAGGCGATGGTGGACGCCGATCTAGTGGCGTGCATGGTGGCTCTGCCGAGCAACCTGTTCCGCACCACCGCGATCCCAGCCTGCCTGTGGTTCCTGGTCAGGGACAAGGGTGCGCTGGGAGCCGACTCGACCAACGACCGCCGCCGAGAGGTGCTGTTCATCGACGCCCGCGACATGGGCGAGATGATCAACCGCACCGAGCGTGTGTTCTCCCCGGAGGATGTGGAGAAGATCGCCGACACCTTCCACGCCTGGCGCGGCACTGCTTCCGCTAGGAAGAAGGGGCTGACCTACGAGAACGTGCCGGGTTTCGCTTACTCGGCCAAGCTCCAGGAAATTGCCAAGCACGACTATGTGCTCACCCCCGGACGATATGTGGGAACGGCCGAGGTTGAAGAGGACCCGGACGCCGAACCGCTGGACGAGAAGATCGCCCGCTTGTCGAGGGAGCTCTTCGAGCACTTCGACGAGTCCAAGCGCCTTGAGAGCGTCGTCCGCGAGCAGCTCGGGAGGATCGGATGAAAGGCTGGATCCAGAAAACATGGGGCGAAATCGCAACCCTTGAGTACGGAAAAGCCCTGCGCGGATACCAGAACGCCAATGGAACTGTTCGCGTTTTCGGAACAAACGGCCCCGTGGGCTGGCACAACATCCCGCAATCCGAAGGCCCCGGCGTCATCATTGGACGCAAGGGTGCATATCGCGGAGTCCACTACACAGAACATCCATTCTGGGTAATCGATACAGCCTATTATTTGTCGCCCAAGACAACAATAGATCTCAAATGGTGCTACTACTCCCTCAAGAATACTGACATAAACACACTGCAATCTGGATCGGCAGTCCCTTCAACTTCTCGAGCCGATTTTTACGCAACTCCAGCGCTCATACCACCCAAACATGAACAGCAGGCCATCGCTACCGCCCTCAGCGCGCTGGATGATAAAATCGCCGCGAACGAGCGCATTTCAGAATCAACCGAAGAACTGTGCCGCCACCTGGTGGAAGCGAGCGCGACCGCCACTCCACGGGTCTCCGTTGACTCACTGTGTAATCTGTCGAAGGCACAGGCAACACCGAGCTCTCTCACCCACCCGTTCATCAAGCACTACAGCCTTCCAGCCTTCGACAAAGGCAAGCTTCCAGAAACCGATCAGCCGACAACCATCAAGAGCAACAAGTTCATCATCAATTCTCCCAGCGTGCTCATATCGAAACTCAACCCCAACACACCCAGAGTCTGGAACATCCCGAAAGTCGATGGCACTCCGTGCCTGGCTTCGACCGAATTCCTTGTCCTCGAGCCAAGCGAAGGAGTGAGCACGCACGAGCTCTGGGCAGTGCTGTCACAACCAGGATTCACTGACCGGCTGGCCTCCCGGGTCACCGGAACTTCTAAGAGTCATCAGCGGGTGCGACCCGCCGAGATCATGTCCGCTAAAGTGGTCGATCCCCGCGCACTCGGCCCGATCTGTGAGCAGATCACCGGGCTCGCCTCGAAATCCGTCGCCGCGATCGAGGAATCTCGCACGCTCGCGGAGCTGCGGGACACACTTCTCCCCCAGCTGATGTCCGGAAAGCTGCGCGTCAAGGACGCCGAAAGAATCGTGGAGGACAACGCATGACACCCCCCAGACCCGGTAATGCCGACTTCTCCGGTGGTCCTGCTGAGTCCGGATTCGATTCCCTCTCTTCCGGGCGGGTGACCGAGGCTGACTGGGAGCAGTACGCTCTCGAAGAACTCGGGGAGCTTGCCTGGCAACCCGATCCCGGTAAGAAGTTCGCTCCCGGTTCCGGGCAGCGCCGGGTCTGGGATGACCTCATCCTTCATGAGGACTTGAGCGAAGCAGTGTGGCGCCTCAACCCCGGGCTCACCCCCTCCGCGGTAGAGCGTGCCCTGACCATCGCGACCACTCCGGCCTCACGCGAGCCCCTCCCCGAGAACCAGCGCGCGCACGGGTACCTCACCTCCGGAATCCGGCTCACCTACACCGACGAGTTCGGCGCGGAGCACTCCCCCACCGTCCGGCTCGTCGACTTCGCCAACCCCACCGCCAACACCTTCCGCGCCGTCAACCAGGTCCGCCTGCTCGACGGTGACCACGAGCGCCGGTTCGACGTCGTCCTCTACGTCAACGGTCTCCCCCTGGCCGTGGTCGAGCTCAAGAACGCCTCCGACCCCCGGTCCACCCTCGCCAGGGCGCACGCCCAGCTGGGCACGTACGCGGAGGAGTTCCCTGCGGCCTTCCGCTACAACGTGCTCTGTCTGGTCTCGGACGGGGTCACCGCCAAGTACGGCACCCCCTTCACGCCCTTCGAGCACTTCGCCCCGTGGAATGTGGACGGACAGGGCGAGCCCCTCGACAGCCCGGACTCCGAGTACGCCGAATACTCCGAGGTCGAGCAGCCCGATGCACTGGCGCTCGCGCTGCGCGGGCTGTTCGAGCAGCACCGCTTCCTCGACCTCACCCGGAACTTCGTCAACTTCACCAGCAGCGGCAGCAAGCACGGCAAGCGCGTCGCCAAAGCCCACCAGTACTTCGCGGTGAACAAGGCCCTCAAGGCCGTGGTCAGGGCCTCCCAGACCAACGGGCAGGCGGGCGTGGTCTGGCACACCCAGGGATCGGGCAAGTCCGAGGAGATGGTCTGCCTGAGCGGGTTGGCGACCCGCGAACCGGTGCTGAACAACCCCACCGTCGTGGTCGTCACCGACCGCAACGACCTCGACGACCAGCTCCTCGGCACCTTCCAGGCCAGCCGGGAACTGCTCGGCACCGACCCGGTCCAGGCAGACTCCCGGCAGGAGCTGCGGGACGTCCTCACCAACACCAACACCGGCGGGATCGTCTTCACCACCCTGCAGAAGTTCGGGCGCACCAAGGCCGAACGTGACTCCGGGGCCGACCACCCGCTGCTTTCGGAGCGGCGTAACATCCTGGTGGTCGTCGACGAGGCCCACCGCAGCCACTACGACAGCCTCGACGGATACGCCCGGCACCTGCGCGACGCCCTCCCGCACGCCACCCTGATCGCCTTCACCGGGACCCCGATCTCCCGCGCCGACGCCAACACCCGCGAGGTGTTCGGCGGCGGTGAGGACTACATCGACGTCTACGACCTGCACCGCGCGGTCAAGGACGGCGCGACCGTGCGCGTCTACCACGAGCCGCGGCTGATCGAGATCTCGCTGCCCGAGGGGGTGGACCCCTCGGAGATCGACGCCCAGGCGGACACCCTCACCGCCGCCATGGACGACGCAGAACGCCGCAAGGCGCTCAAGGCCGCCCTGAAGATGACCAACATCTACGGTGCACCCGAGCGGGTGGCCGCGCTCGCCAAGGACCTGGTCGAGCACTGGGAGAAACGCTCGGAGTTGGTCCGCCCCTACCTGGGCGGTCCGGGTAAGGCCATGCTGGTGTGTGCCACCCGCGAGGTGTGCGTCCGGGTCTTCGACGCCCTGGCGGAGCTGCGCCCCCAGTGGGTGGGCGAGGGCCCCGACACCGGGGTGATGAAGGTGGTCTTCCACAGCGACCCCTCGGACGCCACCGAGCTCAAGGCGCACGCGATGCGTCCCTCCGAGCACAAGGTCGTCCAGGCCCGCGCCAAGGACCCCGACGACGAGCTGCAGCTGCTCATCGTGCACTCCATGCTGCTGACCGGGTACGACGCCCCGCCGATCCACACCATGTACATGGACCGGCCGATGCGCGGCGCCAACCTGATGCAGGCCCTGGCCCGCGTCAACCGGCGCTTCCGGGACAAGCAGGACGGGCTGCTGGTGGGTTACGCCCCGCTCACCGACAACCTCCGCAAGGCACTGGCCGAGTACTCGTCCAGCGACCAGGAGGACAAGACCCTGGGCAGAGGCGTGGACCGGGCCATCACCGAGGTCCGCAACGAGTACGACACCATCTGCGGTCTGCTGTCGGGGGTCGACTGGCGTCGGCTGCTGGTCACGGGTGAGGACGACGCCCGCCGGCGCGCCCTGCGCGTGGTCTCCAACCACCTGGTCTCCCCGGAGGCCCAGCGCGTCCCCGAGGGTGAGGACGCCAAGTCGCTGTCGCAGCGCTTCCGCGAGAGCGCGACCCGCTTGGAGCGCTTCTACCAGTTGTGCTCGATGAGCCGCCAGATCAGCGAGCGGTTCGAGGACCTGGAGCACTGGAAGCGCGACATCCAGTTCTTCGTGGAGGTGCGCGCCTGGGTGGTCAAGATCGAGGCCGCCAACCGCGAGGCCCGCGGCGAGACGCTGCCCGCCGAGATCAGCACCTACCTGTCGCAGCTGGCGGCCTCGGCGGTGGACGCCGAGGAGATCACCGACCTGTACGCCGAGGCGGGCATGGGCCGGTTGGACATCACCCGGCTCAACGAGGCCCAGCTGCAGCGCATGCAGGAGTCGAAGACCCCGCACCTGGCCGCCGAGGCGCTGCGCCGCCTGGTTCAGGAGAAGATGCGCGAGGTCACCCGGCACAACGCGATCAGCCGGGAGCTGTTCACCGAACGCCTGGAGAAGCTCATGCTGCGCTACATGCAGGAACAGCTCAGCAGCGCCGAGGCGTTGGCAGCGCTGTTCTCGCTCGCCGAGGAGGTCATGGCCGAGGCCCGCCGGGGCGAGAAGTTCGACCCGCCGCTCAACGACGCCGAACTGGCCTTCTATGACGCGGTGGCCGCGCACGGCACGGCCAAGGAACTGATGGACGACGACGTCCTGGCCAACATCGCCCGTTCCCTGGTCCGGGACATCCGCAAGAACCTGAGCACCGACTGGCTTTCGCGTGAGCCGGTGCGGGCCAAGCTGCGCAACCGGGTGCGTCGACTGCTGGCCAAGTTCGACTACCCGCCCGACCAGGAGCAGAAGGCGATCGACTCCGTCATCAAGCAAATGGAGACCTTCGCCCACGAGTGGGCGCCCGCCGCACGCGGCTGACCCTCCACCGAACACCACAGGGCCGGGGAGCCACGGGCGAATTCTAGGAGTCGTCGCAACACGTAAGGTCAGTTGCTCGTTGTGAGCAGCTTGGCGAGGCGCTCGGCTGGGGTATCCCAGCCGAGCGTT
>NZ_JBEYHA010000076.1:0-19086 GCF_040635075.1 Nocardiopsis sp. NPDC007018 | reverse complement strand
GGTCCGGGCGACGGGGGCGTGGTCCGCGGGGGCCCCGGTCGTCCCGGTCACCCCGGTGAGCTGGTCGACCAGCTCACGCGCCCCGGGCCGTTGCCCGGGCTCCTTGCTCAGACACCGCTCGACGATCCCCCGCAGGGGCTCCGGCAGGGCCGAACAGTCCGGGTGGTCCACGAGCACGCTCTTGACCAGCGCGCGCTGGCTCCCGGCGTTGAAGACCGGCCGGCCGGTGGCCGCGAAGACCATCACCGCGCCCCAGGCGTACACGTCCAGGGCGGGGGTGAGCCTGGCTCCGTCCTCCAACTGCTCGGGCGCCATGTACTGGAGGGTGCCGATCACCGCGCTGGCGGTCAGGGAGGTGGCCTCGTCGAAGGGACGCGCGATCCCGAAGTCGATCACCCGGGGTCCGTCCGGGGCCAGCATGATGTTGCTCGGCTTGAGGTCGCGGTGCACCACCCCGGCGGCGTGGATCGCCGACAGCGCGGTGGCCGTCGGTACCGCCAGCCGGTCCAGGTCGGTCCCGGTCCGCGGACCGTTGCGGCGGACGTCCTGGGACAGGGTCGGGCCGTCCACGAACTCGCTGACGATCCAGGGCTGAGCGGCGTGCGGATCGGCGTCCAGGACCCGGGCGACGCAGAACGGGCTGACCCTCCGGGCCGCCTCCACCTCGCGGGCGAAGAGCTCACGGAAGCGGGGGTCGGTTCCGGGGCCCACGTGCAGCAGCTTGACCGCCACCCGGGTCCCCCGCGCGTCCTCGCCGAGGTGGACCGAGCCGAAACCGCCCCGGCCCACCTCCTTGAGCAGGCGGTAGCCGCCGATCTCGGTGGGCACGGGGGTGGGGGACACGGGGGCCTCTTTCGCTTCGGGTCGGGCGGGGCCGGTCTCGGCCCGACCGGTGAGACGCACACGGCGCCGGTCGCGTTCTACCGCCGCCGGACCGCGCCGGGGACATCACCCGGTCGCCCCGCCCCTCCACGAGGACCCCGTGAACCCCTCCGCGGGGCGGGGCCGCCCCGCCTGGACGCCGAACCCACCCCGCCCCGCAGTGGCTACAGACCCAGGGCGTGCATCGCGAAGTGGAAGGCGAACACCGCGCTCATGATCCACATGAGCCAGCCGACCTCGCGGAAGCGGCCCCGCGCCGACCGGACGACGGTGTACGCGATGATCCCCACACCGATCCCGCTCGCGATGTCGTACGCGAACGGCATGATCGCGATGGTGAGGAACGCGGGGACGGCCACCGAGACGTCCGACCACGCGATCTGACCCACGTGCATCATCATCATGGCACCGACCAGCACCATCGCCACCGACGCCGCCTCCGCCGGAACCATGCCGAACACCGGTGCGAAGAAGACGGCGCTGAGGAACAGCAGACCCGTGACCACGCTGGCCAGGCCGGTGCGCGCCCCCTCGCTCACCCCCGCCGTGGACTCCACGAACACCAGGGTCGCCGACGAGCTGGTCAGGCCGCCGGTCACCGCCCCGGCGCCGTCGGTCACCAGGATCTGGTTGACCCGGGGCATCTGCCCGTCCCGGTCGGCGATGTTGGCCTTGGTACCGATCGCCAGGATCGTGCCCAGGGCGTCGAAGAACCCGGCGAGGACCAGGGTGAACAGGATGATCCCGGCGGTGGTGGGTCCGGCCGTGGTCCACGCGCCGAACAGGTCCACCTGGAACAGCAGGCCGAAGTCGGGGGTGGACACGGGGCTGGAGGGCAGCGCGGGTATGCCGCCTCCCCAGGAGTCCGGGTCCAGGCGCAGCGCCGCGTGCAGGACCACGGCGAGCACGGTCGCGCCGACGATCCCGTAGAAGATCGCCCCGGGGACGTTGCGGGCCAGCAGCACGCTGGCCAGTACGAGCCCGACCACGAAGACCAGGATCGGCCAGCCGTCGAGGTGGCCCCCGCCGCCCTCGGAGCCGAGTTGCAGCAGGCCACCGCCCTCGCCCGCGCTGACGAACCCGGCGTTGGTCAGGCCGATGAGCGAGACGAAGAGGCCGATGCCGACCCCGATGGCCAGCTTGAGGTCGTGCGGGAGCGCGTTCATCACGGCGGTGCGCACGCCGGTGACGACCATGAGGATGATGGCCACGCCCTGCCACACGACCAGGCCCATGACCTCGGGCCAGGCCATCACGGGCGCCGCCTGGTAGGCGACGACGGCCATCACGCCCAGCGCGGCCGCGCAGGCGATGGGGGCGCGGCCCACCACGCCCATCATGATGGTGACCAGCCCGGCGGCCAGAGCGGTCATCGTGGTGAGCTGCCCGGCCGAGAGGTGGTCGCCGTTCACGTCGGCCACCTGGCTGAGGACGATGGGGTTCAGGACGATGATGTAGGCCATCGCCATGAAGGTGGTGAGTCCGCCGCGGACCTCCTGAGTGAAGGAGGAGTTCCGTGCGGAGACGAAGAAGAACCGGTCGAGCCAGGATCGATCCGCGCCGGGGCGCGGGTTCGGCCGCGCGCCGGTGCCATGGGATTCGGTCACGTCCCCTCCTGGAGGGATATGAGCACGGCGTGTCGCCGCGCGTGGGGGGTTTGCTACTTGGCGTAGTCAAACATGGGTAGGGGTCGGGCCCGTCAGGCCCGACGACCCGCCCCGGCGCCGAGGGCGTCGGACCTCCGGGGCGGGCGACTGAGGGGGAGGGGCGGCGGGCGCCACCGCGCCGCCCCTCCCGGTTCACCCGCGCGGGCTCCCGGTCACAGCGGGATGCCCACGATGTCCTCCGGGCGCACCGGCGCGTGCGTCAGCGCGCGCCCGGTGGCGTCGCGCACCGCGGCCACGATCGCCGGAGTCGACGACAGCGTCGGCGGCTCGCCCGCGCCGCGTAGCCCGTACGGGGCGTGCGGGTCCGGGTGCTCCAGCACGTCGATGCGCATCGGCGGCATGTCCAGGATCGTCGGGATCAGGTAGTCGGTGAAGGACGGGTTGCGGATCTCGCTGTCCCTGACCTGGATCTCCTCCATCAGCGCGAGCCCCAGTCCCTGGGCCGAACCGCCCTGGATCTGGCCCGCGAGCTGCTGCGGGTGCAGCACCCGGCCCACGTCCTGGACCGCGTCCAGGGCGACCACCTTCACCAAGCCCAACTCCACGTCCACATCCACCACGGCCCGGTGCACGCACATACCGAACTGGGTGTGCGAGGACCCCTGTCCCAGGGTCGGGTCGAGCATCTCGGTGGGGCGGTGGTGGTGCTCGCGGGTCTCCTCCACGACCGTGCCGCCGCTCGCCGACTCGCCCAGCAGGTCGGCCAGCGACACCAGGGCCCCCGCGCTCTCGGCGACGACCTTGCCCCCGGACAGCGACAGCTCCGCGTCGGGCACCTCCTCCGGGACGATCCCGCGCTCACGCGCCAGAGCGAACACTGAGGCGCGCACCGCCTCGCAGGCCAGCTTCACGGCCCCGCCGGTCATGTACGACTGCCGGGAGGCCGAGGACGAGCCGGCCGAACCCACCCGGGTGTCGGACGGCGCGATGGCCACCCGCTCCACCCCCAGCTCGGTCCGGGCGATCTGCCCCTTGACCGTCACCAGCCCCTGACCCACCTCGGCGGCGGCCGTGTGCACCAGCACCACCGGCTCCCCGCCCGCGATCTCCAGGCGCACCCGCGCCGTGGAGTAGTCGTCGAAGCCCTCCGAGAAGCACAGGTTCTTCAGACCCACCCCGTAACCGACACCCCGCACGACGCCCTCGCCGCGCGTGGTCCCGGCCACGCCCCCGGGCAGCGTGCGCTGGTCGCCCGGGTCCTCCAGGGCGGTGCGCTCCACCGGCATCGGGAGGTCGCGGGCGCGCTCCAACATCTCCACCATCGGCAGCGGCATGTCGATCTCCTGGCCGGTGATGATCCGGGAGCCCTGCGCCATGGCGTTCTTGACCCGCAGCGCCACCGGGTGCATGCCCAGCTCCGCGGCGAGCTTGTCCATCTGCGACTCGTAGCCGAAACAGGCCTGCACCGCGCCGAAGCCGCGCATGGCGCCGCACGGCGGGTTGGTGGTGTACACGCCGTAGGCGTCCACCATCACGTTCGGGACCTCGTAGGGGCCGATCCCCAGCGAGGAGGCCACGCCCACCACCGCCGGGGTCGCCGACGCGTAGGCGCCGCCGTCCACGATGATCTCCAGCGTGGCGTACACCAGCGTGCCGTCCGCCCTCGCGCCGTGTTCGAAGCGCATCCGGGCCGGGTGCCGGTGCACGTGGCCGTAGAAGGACTCCTCGCGGTTGTACACGAACTTCACCGGCTTGCCGGTGCGCAGCGCCAGCATGGCCGCGTGAATCTGCATCGACAGGTCCTCGCGGGCGCCGAACGCGCCGCCCACGCCCGCCAGGGTCAGGCGCACCTTGTCCTGGGGCAGGCCCAGGGCCGGGGCGATCTGCTTCTGGTCCACGTGCAGCCACTGCGTGGCCACGTACAGGTCCACGCCGCCGTCCTCGGCGGGCACCGCCATCCCCGACTCCGGGCCGAGGAAGGCCTGGTCCTGCATACCGACCTCGTACTCGGTCGCCACCACCGCGTCCGCCTCGGCGCGCAGCCGCTCCAACGCCTCGCGGGCACCCTCCTCCGACTCGGCGGCCGCCACGAAGGCGCCGGTGCGGATGGGCTGGTGGCGCACCCTGTTGCCGCTCTGCCGGTACTCCTCGTGCACCGGCAGGTCGCCCTCCTCGTGCACGAGCGGGTACCCGGGGTCGTGAGCGGCCCGCACCGGGTCGCTCACCGGGGGCAGCACCTCGTAGTCCACCCTGATCCGCTCCATCGCCCGGCGCGCGGTCTCCGGGTGGTCGGCGGCCACCACGGCCACCGCCTCCCCCTTGTAACGCACCTTGTCGAAGGCGAGCACCGGCTGGTCCTGGTACTCAAGGCCGTACCGCTTGGCCCCGGGCACGTCCTCGTGGGTGAGGACCGCCTCCACACCCGGTACCCGCAGCGCCTCGGTGACGTCGATCCCCAGGATGCGGGCGTGCGGGTGCGGGCTGCGCAGGGTCGCGCCCCACAGCATGCCCTCCATCCACAGGTCAGAGGAGTAGGCGAACTCACCGGTGACCTTCAGCGTGCCGTCGGGGCGGCGCGGGCTGGCGCCCACACCGTCCTTGGTGGTGCTGGACAGGTCCGTGGTCACGGTCGTGGTCGTGGCCGTCATCGAAGGTTCGCCTCCTGGGTGAGGGATCGGTGCGCCGCACGGCCCCGCGCGGCGGCGGTCTCGGCGGACAGGGTCCGCAGCTCGCCCCGGTCGACGACGGTGTTCCCGCCGACCAGGAGCCGTTCCAGCGCGGGCACGGGGCCGAAGGTCAGGGCCACCACCGGGTCGTCGATCACGTCGTGGCCGAACCCGTCCACCCGCCACAGGGCGAGGTCGGCCTGTTTGCCGACGGTCAGCGAACCCAGCTCCGCGTCACGGCCCAGCACCCGGGCGCCGCCCAGGGTGGCCATCTCCAGGGATCGCCGCGCCGACAGCGCCTGCGGACCCCTGCGGGCGCGGGCCATCAGCAACGCCTGGTGCATCTCCCCGGCCAACCCCGTCAGCTCGCTCGACGCCGGTCCGTCCACACCCAGGCCGACCGGGACCCCGGCCTCCAGCAGCTCGGGCACGCGGCAGATCCCGGCGCCCAGACGGGCGTTGGAGGTCGGACAGTGCGCCACACCGGTGCCCGTGGCCGCCATCCGGCCGATCGCCGCGTCCGACAGGTGCACGGCGTGCGCGAACCACACGTCCTCGCCCAGCCAGCCCAGACTCTCCGCGTACTCCACCGGGGTGCACCCGAACTCGGCCAGGCACTGCTCCTCCTCGTCGAGGGTCTCGGCGAGGTGGGTGTGCAGGCGAACACCCCGGTCCCGGGCCAGCTCGGCGGCGCCGGTCATCAGCTCCCGGGAGACCGAGAACGGCGAGCAGGGCGCCACCGCGACCCGGGTCATGGACGACGCCGAGGCGTCGTGGAAGGCGTCGATCGCCGCGGCCGTACCCGCCAGCGCGCCCTCCAGGGTCTCCACCACGCTGTCCGGCGGCAGGCCGCCCTGGCTGTGCCCGCGGTCCATGGAACCGCGCGCCAGGTCCAGACGGACACCGACCTCGCGCGCGGCCTCCACCTCGGCGGCGACGATGTCACCGCGCCCGGCGGGGTAGATGTAGTGGTGGTCGGAGGCGGTGGTGCACCCCGACAGCGCGAGGTGGGCCAGTCCGGCCGAGGTGGTCCCCGCGACCACGTCGGCGTCCAGCCGGTGCCAGATCTCGTAGGAGCCCACCAGCCACTCGAAGAGCGTGCCGTCCGTGAACAGCCCCTGGGTGGCCCACTGGTACAGGTGGTGGTGGGTGTTGACCAGACCCGGAGTGGCCACGCAGCCGCGCCCGTCGATCCGCTCGGCCCCGTCCTCCACCCGTGGGGCCGGTCCCGCCCCCACGGCGGTGATCACGCCGTCCCGGGCCACCACGTGCCCGTCGGCGTGCTCGGCGCCGTCCACCGTCACCACGTGCGCGCCCTCGACGACCACGGTGCGGCTCATGACCGGGCTCCGTCGGCGGCGTCGGCGCGGCGCTCGGCGGCCAGGTGCACGGCGTCGATGATCTTCTCGTAGCCGGTGCAGCGGCACAGGTTGCCCGCCAGCGCCTCGCGGATCTCGGCGTCCCCGGGGGCGCCCAGGCCCGCGCCCACCGTGCGTTCCAACAGGTCGTCGGTCTGGACGAGCAGACCCGGCGTGCAGAACCCGCACTGCACGGCGCCCGCCTCCACGAACGCCTCCTGGACCACGCCCAGGGCGCGCTCGCCGCCCTTGCCCCGCTCTGGGGCCAGGCCCTCGACGGTGCGCACCTCGCGCCCCTCGGCCTGCCCGGCGGCGATCATGCACGAACAGGCGGTCACACCGTCGAAGTAGACGGTGCACGAACCGCACTCGCCCTGTTCGCAGGCGTTCTTGCTGCCCGGCAGGCCCAGGCGCTCACGCAGGACGTACAGCAGGCTCTCACCCGGCCACACGTCGTCGGCGGTGACGTCCTCACCGTTGACGTTCAGATTCACGCGCATCGCGCGGACTCCTTCCGGTAGTCGGTGACGGACCAGCTCAGTGCGCGGCGCGCCATGACGGAGAGGGCGTGCCTGCGGTACTCGGCGGTGCCGCGCTGGTCGTCGATGGGGCGGGAGGCGGCGGCCACGAGCTCGCCGAAGCGGCGCACCACGGCCTCCGTGAGGGGACGGCCGTCCTCCCAGTCGAACTCGGACTCCAGGAACTCCTCGGCCGCCTCCGAGCGCAGCGGGGTCGGCCCGGCCGACCCGATCCCGGTGCCCACGGTCCGCCGCTCGGCGTCCAGGGCCAGGCTGAACGAGGTCACCGCGATGACCATGGCGTTGCGGGTGCCGATCTTGGCGAACTGCTGCGGTCCGGCCGCCTCGGGCAGCAGGACCGCCGTGATCAGCTCGTCCGGCTGGAGGGCGGTGGTGCGAAACGACAGGTAGAAGTCACGGGCCCGGACCCGTCGCGTGCCGCGCACCGAGGCTAGTTCGATCTCGGCGTCGGTGGCCAGCAGAGGGGGGTGCGCCTCGCCCGCGGGGGAGGCACCGCCCAGGTTGCCGCCGACCGTGCCCCGGTTGCGGATCTGGGGGGAGGCCACCGACCGCGAGGCGCGGGCCAGCGCGGGCGCCCGGTCCGCCAGGTGCTCGATGATCCTGGTGTAGGGAACCCCGGCGCCGAGTCGCGTGCTGGCGCCGTCCACCCCCCACTCGGTCAGTTCGGGGACCCGGGTCAGGTCGATCAGCGCCGGGGGGCGGCGCTTGTCGAAGTTCAGCTCCACCATCACGTCGGTGCCGCCCATGATGGGCACGCCGTCGGGGTGGGCGCTCCTGGCCTCTAGGGCCTCCACCAGCGTGGATGGCCTCAGGAATTCCATGCTCGTCCTCGTCCTGCGCAGTGCGGTCCGGTCGGGTCGATTCTGTCGCGACCCCTGGTCGGTGGGCGATGCTGTGAAGTAGAACACCCCGCCCGGAGGCCCGGCCAGCCGTCGATGACATGAAGACGCGGCGGAACGAACCGCCGACGTTGGGCGTTTCCTACAAGCGGTACCCGTACAGTGCCCCGGAACCGCCCGGGTTGTCGTCGTCCGCCCCGGTTCGGGGGCACACTGTCCTGGTACGGAGCCACCATCGGGGGATGCCGCCCGACCCGACCGACAGAGGGAAGTCCATGCAGATCAGTGAGCTGCTCGCCGTCAGGCGACTGCACCTGCGGTTCCTGGCGGGTGCGGAGCACGCCCACCGCGACATCCGGTGGGCCTACACCACTGACCTGCTCGAACCCGCCCGCTACCTGCGCGGCGGGGAACTCGTCCTCACCGGCATGATGTGGCGGACCCGCCCCGAGGACTCCGAGACCTTCGTGGCCTCGGTGGTCGGCGCGGGGGCCCTGGCGGTGGGGGCGGGCACCGCCCTGGGCGAGGTCCCCGAGGACCTGGTCGCCGCCTGCACGGCCCATGACATCCCCCTCGTCGAGATCCCCCCGGAGACCTCCTTCGGCGTGGTCACCGAGGAGGTGCTGCGCTCGCTCACCCAGCGACGCTTCACCACCATCGCCGAGACCAGGGACCGCCAGCGCCGGCTCATGGCCGAGGTCGCCGCGGGGGCGGACTTCCCCGACGCCTTCGCCTCCGCCGCCCGCCAGGCGGGTATCACCGCCTGGGTGGTCTCCGCCAGCGGGCGCTCCATCGCCTCGTCCGGCCCGCCCCTCGCGAACGAGGAGCGGGAGGACCTCGCGGCCCGCGCCCTGACCTGGTCCGCGTTTCCCCACACCACCCGGGGCACCGCGGGAGGGCAGGGGCGTTCCCTGACCGTCGTCCCCGTCCGGACCAAGGAGTCGCACCCGCTCTCCACCTGGCTGCTCGTGTGTGTCGGCGACCACGAGACCTGGACCGAGGAGGAGCACGAGGCGGTGGCCGAACTGGTCTCCGTCAGCGTCCTGGCCCGCAGTCGCGACGAGGAGCGCTCCCTGACCACGGCCCGCCACCTGGAGGGGCTTCCGCGGCTCCTGGCGGCCCAGCGCTTCGACGAGGTCACCGCCCTCATGCGCGGCACCGGCCAGGGCCGGGCCCCCGAACCCGACGACCGCGTGCACGTCGTGGTCAGTGCCATGATGCTGCCCGAGCCGCGCGTGCCCGATCTGGCGCGCCGTGTGGTCGCCGAACTCGTGGCCGACCACCCCGGGGCCGTGGTCACCGGCGACAACGACGCCCTGGCCGTGATCCCCGTGGACGGTCCCGAGGACCGGGCCAGCTCCCGGGCCGAGGAGATCCGCGCCGAGCTGGTCCACCGCGCCCGCGTCCTCGACGGCGGGCTGCTCGACTACCGGCTGGCCGTGGGGCTGAGCTCGGCGGCGCGGGGCGTGGCCGAGCTGCGGGGAGCCGCCGTGGAGGCCCGCCACGCCCGGCGCCTGGCCGAGCTGCGCGGCGGGCGGTCGAGGGTCATCGCCGGGGCGGAGATCGACTCGCACGAGCTCCTGCTGGCCTCGGTGCCCGAGGAGGTGCAGACCTCCTACCGGGAGCGGCTGCTCGGCCCACTGCTGGAGTACGACCGGGACCACCGTTCGGAGCTGGTGGACACCCTGGAGCGGTTCCTGGCCCACTCGGGGTCCTGGCAGCGCTGCGCGGCCGCCATGCACGTGCACGTCAACACCCTGCGCTACCGGATCGGCCGCGTGGAGGAGCTCACCGGCCGCGACCTGAGCAGCCTGGAGCACCGGGTCGACCTCTTCCTGGCGCTCAAACTGCGGGACTGACACCCCGGTTCCGGCGGTCTTCCGTCGGTGGCGGGCGCTAGGGTCTGCGAGCGTGAGCACCGATCTTCTCGCCCAGCCCGAGACCACCGACGCCGACCTGTCCGAGCACGACCTGCGCGAGGCGCTGTCCCGCGATCCCGGCACGCCCCGCGTGCTGACCCGCTGCGACCTCAGCGGGGCCGACCTGCGCGACGCCCACCTGGTGGACGCGCGGTTCGTCGACTGCCGTCTGGACGGGGCCCGCCTGGACCGCGCGGTCCTGGAGGGCGCGGTGTTCTCCGGAGGAGCGGCGGCGGGGGCCTCCTTCGCGCACACCGAGTGCACGGACACCCGTTTCGAGCGCACGGACCTGGCCAACACCCGCTGGCAGGGCGCACTGCTCACCGACACGGTCTTCACCGGATGCAGGCTCACCGGAGCCGGTCTCACCTCGCTGCGGGGGATCGGCTACTCCTTCTCGCAGTGCAACCTCATGTTGGCCCGCTGCAAGGGGTTGGTCCTGCGCGGCCAGACCCTGGAGGGGCTGCGGCTCGACGAGGCGGACCTGGCCTCGGCCGACCTGCGGGAGACGGTGTGGAAGGAGTCGCGGCTGCGCGGCGCCAACCTGGTGAACGCGAAGTTCACCGGCGCCGACCTGCGCGGGGCGGACCTGGGCGAGCTGCAGCTCCACCAGGCCGGTTTCCTGCGCGGAGCCACCCTGGGCCCCGCGCAGGCCGGGATGATCCTGGGGTCGCTGGGGATCACCGTCGCCGAGTAGGAACGGTCGCGTCCGGCCCGGTCCGGCCCCGGTAGGGCCGGACCGGACGCGACCAGGGTCGCAGGAGGAGTCTCACGGCGTCACGTGGCGGTCCGGACCGGGCCGCTCACGCGCGTGCCCACCCCTCGTGGAAGGTGCGGGCGACGTAGTCGGAGAAGTCGCGCGGCTCGCGCCCCAGCGCCTCCCGGACCCCGGGGGAGTCCACGGACTCCAGCCCGCGCCGGATGGCCGAGAGCGCCACGATCATCTCCCCGACCCCCGCCTCCGGCCAGCCCCGTTCCACGAGGTCGCGCACGTACTCCTCCTCTGACACCGGCTCGTAACGGACGGCGCGCCCCAGCGCGTGGGAGATCTCGGCGCAGGCCTTCTCCAGGCTCAGGGCCCGGGGCCGCCCAACTCGTAGGTGCGCCCGTGGTGGCCCGGTTCGGTCAGGGCGGCCGCCGCCACGGCACCGATGTCCTCGGTGTCGATCCAGGTCGCCGCGCCGTTGGCGGTGGGCAGCCGCAGCACCCCGGCGCGCACCCCGTCCACCAGCAGCCCCTCACTGAAGTTCTGCGCGAACCATCCCGGCCGTAGGACCGTCCACTCCAGCCCGCTGGTCTTCACCGCGCGCTCCGCCTGGAGGTGCGAGGGGTGCGGCCCCCCGTTCTCGAAGTACTCGTGGCCGTCGACACCGCGCGCCGAGAGCTGGACCAGCCGCCCCACCCCGAGCGCCGCCGCGCGCCCCACGAACTCCGGGATGCGGGGGTCGACGTCGTTCTGCACCAGGTAGACCGCCCCGGCCCCGTCCAGCACCCGGTCCCAGGTGGCCGGGTCGCTCCAGTCGAACGCCCACTCCGAGGAGCGGGAGGCCGCCCGCGCGGGCACGCCCCGCTCCCTCAGCCGGGCCAGCACCTGGCGGGCGGTCATCCCCGTCGCTCCGGTCACCAGGACCGGCCTCCGGTCACCTCCGTGCCCGCTCACGCGTGCTCCGCCTCTCGCTCGAAGGCCTCGGTGACGTAGTCGGAGAAGTCGCGCGGCTCACGCCCCAGCGCCTCCTGGACCCCGGTGGTGAGCTCGGCCTCGTTGCCCCGCTCGATGGGGGAGATCACCATGGCCATCTCCCGGGACTCCTCCTCGGTCCACCCCTGCCCCATCCGATCCGCGACGTACTCCTCCACCGACACCGGCTCGTAGCGGACCGCGCGCCCCGCAGCGGCGGAGATCCGCGCCGCCACCTCGGCGAGGGTCAGCAGGCGGGACCCGGACAGCACGTAGGTGCGCCCGTGGTGGCCGGGCTCGGTGAGCGCGGCCACCGCCACATCGGCGATGTCCCGCGCGTCGATCCAGCTGGCGGCTCCGGCCCCGGTGGGCAGGCGCAGCACCCCCGCGCGCACCTGTTCCGCCAGGAGGCCCTCACTGAAGTTCTGCGCGAACCATCCCGGCCGTAGGACCGTCCACTCCAGCCCGCTGGCCTTCACCGCCTCCTCTCCCACCAGGTGTGCGATGGCGTCCTCCCGGTCGCCGTAGTAACCCGGCACGTCGACCCCGCGCGCCGACAGCTGCACGATCCGCCCCACCCCGTGGGCCACCGCCCGCGCCACGAACGCGGGGGTCCGCGGATCGACGTCGTTCTGCACCAGGTAGACCGCCCCGGCGCCCTCCAACACCTGGTCCCAGGTGGCCGGGTCGCTCCAGTCGAAGGCCCACTCCGAGGAGCGGGAGGCCGCCCGCGTGGGCACGCCCCGCTCCCTCAGCCGGGCCAGGACTCGGCGGCCGGTCATCCCGGTCGCGCCGGTCACCAGGACCGGCCGCGTCGTGTACTCCGTGTTCTCTGTCATGGCCACGATTCAACCGGGAAAGCCTGAGACGATCCATGGCCCAGAAGCTCACACCGATATCCCATCGTCTACGCTGCACGCATGGACGCACTCTCGGACCTCCTCGACGGAGTCCGCGCCCGCGGGGCGCTCTTCAGCAGGTCGGTCATGAACCCGCCGTGGTCGGTACGGTTCGACCACGGCTCACCCCTGACCCTGGTCACCATGGTGCGGGGAGGGGCCTGGATCGTCCCGGACCGGGGGGAGCCCGTCGCGCTCGCCGAGGGGGACACCGCCATCTTGCGCGGCCCCGGGTCCCACGCCGTCGCCCACCCCGCCGACGCCCCCGTCACCTGCACCGTCCTGGCGGGCAACAGCTGCCTGGGTCCGGACGGCGTCCCCCTCACCGAGGAGGCCGACCTCGGACTGCGCACCTACGGCGACGCCCCGGACTCCGCCGACCTCCTGCTGAGCGGTTACTACGAGGTCTCCGGCGATCTCAGCCAACGCCTGGTCTCCGCGCTGCCCCCGGTCCTGGTGGTCCCGGGAGACGAGTGCCACGACTGGCTGCGGGACCTGATCGCCGCCGAGATCGACTGTCCCGCCCCCGGCCAGCAACTGGTCCTGGACCGCCTGCTGGACCTGGCCCTGATCACCATGCTGCGCGCCTGGTTCGACCGCCCGGGCGCTCGTCCGCCCGCCTGGTACACCGCCATGGACGACCCGGTGGTGGGGCGGGCGCTGCGCCTGATGCACAACCTCCCCGCCCACCCCTGGACGGTGGCCCTGCTGGCCGAGCGGTGCGGGGTGTCCCGCGCGACCCTGGCCCGTGACTTCCGCTCGCTGGTCGGCGTGCCGCCCATGACCTACCTCGCCGACTGGAGGGTGGGCCGCGCCGCCGACCTGCTCCGTGGGACCGACACCACCGTGGAGGCGATCGCGCGCCGCGTCGGCTATTCCAACGCCTTCGCCCTCAGCGCGGCCTTCAAGCGCCTGCGCGGAACCACGCCCACCGAACACCGCAGGGGCGGGGGGACCCCGACCGCGTCCCGGTCGACGGCCGCAGACGCGGCGGACCTGGTGGGGGCCTCTGCCGGGCCGGTCGGCTGACGCACCGCGCCCCGCCCCTCCTCGGAGACACGGGGAGGGGCGGCCCCCGCCGTGACGGTCGCCCGGTCCCCGGTGGTCAGCCCTCCAGAGCCCGCGCCACGGCGCCCGCGATCCCGGCGGCGGGGCGCTCCCCGTCCTCGATCTCCCAGAGGGTGTTCTCCAGGACCCGCACCAGGGTCCAGGCGCGGGCCCGCTCCCGGTCCAGCCCCGCCGCCTCGGTGAGCAGGTCGAAGCGGCGCCGGACCTCCCTCAGGGCGTCGCCGGTGGCCTCGGCCTCCTCCCACCGGTCGCGCAGCGCGGGCAACAGTTCGAAGCCGCCGTCCCCCACCAGGGGTTTGGGGTCGATGGCCAGCCACGGGCCCCGCGCCGCACCGGGCGGCGCCGCCAGCACGTTCTCGTAGTGCAGGTCCCAGTGCAGCAGCCGATCGCCCGCCTCCGCCGACAGGTCGCGGGCCAGACCCGCCCACCGGGCCAGGAGCACACGCGTCTCGGGGTCCACCCGGTGCGCGGCGACCACCGCGTCGGCGGTGTCGGCCATGCGCCGCGCCATGGCGTCCAACCGGCGCAGTCCGGGCGGGGCGGGGTGCGCACCGAGCCGCGCCAACAGCGCGCCGACCACCTCCAGCGCCTCGTCCAGGGAGACGGTGTCCAGCCTCCGGGCCGGGTCCAGCGCCTCCAACAGCATCGACCCCGTGCCCGGGTCGTGCTCCAGCAGGCGCACCGCCCCGTCACCGTTCCAGGCCGCGAGCGCGGCGGGCTCTCCCGCGGTCTCCTCGTCCACCGGCTGGACCTTGAGCACGGCCGGGGAACCGTCGGCGCGCTCCACCGGCACCACCAGCGCCACGGCGCCGTGCATCGGTGTTCCGGTCGGCCGTAGCGCCCACTGTTCGCACCCGCGGGCGGCCAGTCCGGACAGGCCGCGCACCCACGCGGGCCCGACGTACCGGTGCAGGGTCTCGGCGAGCGCGGACGGGACGGGGATCGGCCTGGCGTCGTCGACCATGTGCCGCCGCCTCCCTCGTCCTCGTGGCCGGGCGTGCCGGAAGCGGCGCGGGCTCTGTACCTACCGGACGCCCCGGCCCCGAGCGCCGCGGGGCCGTCGGTCCCGGCGGAGCGCCTGGACCATACCGGCCAGCGCGGGTTTGGGGGTGTAGTCGCCGTCGAAGGGCAGGGCGGCCGTGTAGCCGGGGAACCACTCGGGAATCCACGAGTGCGCGTCGGTCACCCCCCACACCGTCACCCCCACGCAGCGCGAGACCGCCAGACAGGACTCCAGGACGTACCGGTACTCCTCGGCCTGGGCCGCGAGGTCCTCCTCCTCGACCGGCTCGGGAATGCGCACGTCGAGTTCGCTCACCTCCACGTCCAACCCCAGTTCGGCGAAGCGCCGCATGTTCTCGGCCAGGTCCTCGGGCACGTTCCCGTGCACGAAGTGCCCCTGGAACCCGATCCCGTGCAGCGGTACCCCCCGGTCGAGCAGGTCGGCCGCGAGCTCGTACAGGGCGTCGGCCTTCGCGCCGCCGCCCTCCACCCCGTACTCGTTGACGTAGAGCTTCGCCTCGGGGTCCGCCTCGTGCGCCATCCACAGCGCCTCGGCGACGTAGTCCTCGCCCAGGGCCCGGTACCAGAGGTTGTCGCGCAGTCGCGGTGAGTCGTCCTCGAAGGGTTCGTTGACCACGTCCCAGGAGGTCACCCGGCCCGCGTAGCGGCCGACCACCGCGTCGACGTGCTCACGCGTGACCGCGCGCAGTTCCCCGGCGTCCAGGGACCCCTCCGCCAGCCAGTCCGGGAGCTGGTTGTGCCACAGCAGGGTGTGGCCCCGCACTGACAGCCCCCGCTCCTCGGCGAAGCCGACCACGGCGTCCGGCCCGCTCCAGTCGAACGTGCCGCGCTCGGGCTGCACGTACTGCCACTTCATGGTGTTCTCCGCCGTCACCGACGTGTAGTGGCCGCTCACCAGCTCCCGGTAGGCGGTGTCCCCGCCCAGCGGGTCCACCGCCACGGCGGTACCCAGTGCGATCCCGTGCGCCCGGGCCAGCCCCGGGAGCTCGCCGCGCGGTCCCCCTTCCGACCCCGGCACGGCCCACGCCAGCACCGCCGTCACCGTCAGCACCACTGCGCCCACCGCCCCCAGGGACAGGAGCGTGCGCGCCCGCGCCGTGGAAGGCCCCCGGCTCCGGGAGGTCCCGTCCGACCCGTCGGCCCCCACCCGCTACCGGCCCCCGGCGGTGACCGGGAACGAGGAGAGGGCCCGCACGGTCAGGGTGCCGCGCCGCGTGGGAGCGGCGGTGGGGCGCAGCCCGTGCGCCCGCTCGGCCAGGGCGCGCAGCGCGACCTCGCCCTCCAGACGGGCCAGCGGTGCCCCCAGGCAGTAGTGGGCCCCGCCCGAGAAGGACAGGTGCTCACTGGCGTCGGGCCGGGTCACGTCGAACCGGTCGGGGTCGGTGAAGTGCTCCGGGTCCCGGTTGGCGGAGCCGATCAGGCACATGACCTGCTGCCCGGCCCGCACGGGCACCCCCTGGACCTCGGTGTCGGCGCGGGCCCAGCGCCCGGTGAGCTGGACCGGCGAGTCGAAGCGCAGGACCTCCTCCACCGCCCCGGCGGCCAGCCCCGGGTCGGCGACCAGCCGATCCCACTGGTCGCGGTGGCGCAGCAGCGCCATCGCCCCGTTGCCGATGAGGTTCACCGTCGTCTCGAACCCGGCGACCAACAGGAGCCGGCACATCGAGCTCAGCTCGGAGGCGGTCAGCTCGCCGTCGTCGTGCCGGGCGACCAGGGCGGACACGACGTCCTCGCGGGGGTCGGCCCGGCGTTCGACCATCAGGCGCGCGAAGATGCGGTCCAGCTCGGTGGTCGCCTCCCGGATGCGTTCCAGGTGGCGGGCCGATCCCGCGCCGTCCAGCGCCCCGCCGATGACGTGCCCGATCCGTACGAAGTCGGCGTCGTCACGCTCGGGCACGCCCAGCAAACGGCTGATCACCGCGATGGGCAGCGGCTGGGCGAAGTCGCGCATGAGGTCGAACCCGTCGCGGCTCAGGGCCGAGTCCAGGAGTTCGGCGGTGATCTTCTCGATCTCGGCGCGGTAGCCCGCCATCAGTCGCGGACTGAACGCGGGGCGGGCCAGGGCGCGCAGCCGGGTGTGGTCGGGCGGGTCCAGCTGGAGGAAGGAGAGGTCGACGACACGGAACTGTTCGGGGACCTCGGCGCCGCCGGGCGGCTCGACCCCGAAGTCGCGCGAGCGCAGCACCTCGTCGACGGCGGCGCGTGTGGTCGCGGTCAGGAGGGGCAGCCGGCTCGTGACCACCGGGCCCCGGGCGCGCATCCTCGCGTAGGTCGGGTAGGGGTTCTGCCGCCAGGGCCAGTGCAGGAGGCGGCTGGGGTGGTCGCCGCTCTGGGCGGTGAGCCACGACACTCCGTGGGCCAGACGCAGCCGTGCGTCGATACGGAGGGTGTCGAGTGTCCGCATGCTGGTGACTCCTCTCGGTGACCCCTCGAGCGTAGGCGTCGGAGTGCCGCCGTCCGGGGCGAACGCCGGAGTTGGCCGTCAGTGGCCAGAGGGGAACCACGCAGGGGGTCGCCGCGTTCGCCGCGTGGGCCGCCCCCGCAGGGGCACCGAGTGGCCTCCCGCGTGTCCCACCCGGGCTGACCGGCACTTCCCTCGGGTTCGCGCGAACCCCGGGGCACCGGGGCGGATCACACGTCGTGACGGTGGTCCGGGCGGGGTGGCCAAGGCCTAGACTGGGGCCCCGTTCGGTAGGAAGACGCCGCAGAGCCGGAGGTTGAGGACGTTGGGGCCGCTAGAGAACTCTGATCCGGAGCGGGTCGGTCGGTACCGGCTGATCGGGCGCCTGGGCGCCGGAGGCATGGGTCAGGTGTTCTTCGGGCGCTCGGCCGGCGGCCGGGCGGTCGCGATCAAACGCATCCACCCGCACCTGGCCACCGACCCCTCCTTCCGGCAGCGGTTCGCCCGAGAGGTCACGGCGGCGCGTCAGGTCAGCGGCGCGTTCACCGCACCGGTCATCGACGCCGGGCCCGACGACGAGGTGCCCTGGCTGGTGACCTCGTACGTGCCCTCACTGCCCCTGGACGAGGCGGTGCAGGCCCACGGGCCGCTGCCCGAGGCGAGCGTGCGGGTGCTGGCGGCGGGCCTGGCCGAGGCGCTGGCCGAGATCCACCGGGTCGGGTTGATCCACCGCGACCTCAAGCCGGGCAACGTGCTCCTGGCCGAGGACGGCCCCCGGGTGATCGACTTCGGGATCGCGCGGGCCACCGACGGTACCGCCGCCACGCAGTCGGTGATCGGCACGCCGGGGTTCATGAGCCCCGAGCAGGTGCAGGGTTCCGAGCTCACCCCGGCCAGCGACCTGTTCGCCTACGGCGCGGTGCTGGCCTTCGCGGCGGCGGGTACCGGGCCGTTCGGTGAGGGCAACATGCCCACGATGGTCATGCGCATCATCAGCCGTGAGCCGGACCTGTCCGCGGTGCCGGAGTCGTTGCGGCACCTGATCGCCGCCTGCCTGTCCAAGGACGTGCGCGGGCGGCCGGGGCCGGGCGAGATCCTCGACTACCTGGGCGACGTGCCCGCGGGGTCGTCCTGGCTGCCCCCGGCGGTCATGACGGGCGTGCAGGAGCAGGTGGCCAAGGTCAACAAGGCCCTGGTGACCTCGGCGGGTGACCCCGGCGCGACCGGCGGCCACCAGCGGACGGAGGTCCTCGGGGCGGGGGGCGCGGCGGCGCTGGGCGGTGCCGCGGGCGCGGCGGCGGGCGCGGCCGCGGCCGGAGCCTTCGGGGATGACCAGTCCACCCGGGTGGCGCCGCCCGGCGGGTACGGGACGCAGGACCCCTCGGCGGGGGCCACCTCGGTGCTGGGCGCGCAGCAGGGCGTGCCTCCCACGTCACCGTTCCAGCCCACGCAGCAGCAGCCCTACCAGCAGACCCAGCAGTACCAGCAGACCCAGCAGTACGGCCAGAGTCCTCAGGGGACCCAGGGCGCCCCGGCCGGCGACGACCCCTACGCGGACCTCTACGGCGGGCGCCGCGACCAGCGCGAGGACCCGCGCCGCCAGCAGGAGGACCAGCACCGCAGGGCCGAGGAACAGCGTCGGCGCCAGCGTGATCAGCAGCGCCGGTCCCACGAGCAGCAGGAGGAGCAGCGGCGACGCCAGGAGGCCGAGCGGGCGCACCGGGACCGGATGCGCGCCGAACAGGACGCCGCCCGCCGGGCCCAGGCCGAGGCGCGCCGCGCGGACCAGCCGGGGTTGTGGGGCTTCGTCAAGCTGCTGCCGCTGATGATCATCCCGCTGATCCAGATCCCCCTGGGCTACGGGGCCGCGCTGGCGTGGGCGTGGTTCACGGCCGAGGCCGACATGTGGACCGGGGCGGTCTCCTCCTTCGAGCCGTGGAGCGTGGACGGTTTCCTGCACGCGATGATGCTGGGCTACTTCCTGCTGAACAACATGGTGTCGCTGGAGTACCTGGTGCGTTCGCTGCGGACCTCGTTCGTGGTGGGCGCGGTGCTGGCGCTGGCCGCGATGGCGGCCACCAACTTCCTGTTGTACGGCTTCGGTTTCTGGGGCTGACCCGGAACCGGCGGGCGACGCGAAGGGGGGTGGGGACGAACCAGCAGCGACCCGGACGTGCTCAACGGCTACCGCGGCATCGTCCTGGAGG
>NZ_JBEYHA010000075.1:0-20399 GCF_040635075.1 Nocardiopsis sp. NPDC007018 | reverse complement strand
GCACCCAGCCCCTGCTCGACACCTACCGGCTCGGACGACTCCACCTGCCCAACCGGGTGGTCATGGCTCCGATGACCCGCCTGCGCGCGGACCGGCGTGGAGGAGCGCGGGGCCCCGGGGTGTCGCGCCGTCGCGGCGTGCCCTCGGCCGGGCGCCTACAGCACCTTGGACAGGAACGCCTGGGTGCGCTCCTGTCGCGGGTTCGCGAGCACCTCGGCCGGGGTTCCCGACTCGACCACGACCCCGCCGTCCATGAACACCAGGGAGTCGCCCACCTCGCGGGCGAACCCCATCTCGTGGGTGACCACCACCATGGTCATGCCGCCCCGGGCGAGGTCGCGCATGACGTCGAGGACCTCGCCGACCAGCTCCGGGTCGAGGGCGCTGGTGGGCTCGTCGAACAGCATCAGCGACGGCTCCATGGCCAGGGCGCGGGCGATCGCCACGCGCTGCTGCTGGCCGCCGGACAGCTGCTCGGGGTAGGAGTCCGCCTTGTCGGGCAGGCCGACCCGCTCCAGGAGCTCACGGGCCCGTTCGGTGGCCGCGGCCCGGGGCACCTTCTTGACCTGGGTCGGCGCCTCCACGATGTTGCCGAGCACGGTCAGGTGCGGGAACAGGTTGAAGCGCTGGAAGACCATCCCGATGTCGCTGCGCTGCGCCGCGATCTCCCGGTCGCGCAGCTCGTACAGGCGGCCCCGCTTCTGCCGGTACCCCATGAGTTCGCCGTTGACCCACAGGCGGCCCGCGGTGAGCTTCTCCAGGTGGTTGACGCACCGCAGGAACGTGGACTTGCCCGACCCCGAGGGGCCGACCACGCACATGACCTCGCCCCGCTTGACCTGGAGGTCGATGCCCTTGAGCACCTCCAGGCGCCCGAAGCTCTTGTGGACGTTCTCGGCCACCACGAGGGCGTCGGCGGGCAGCTCGGTGCCCTCGGCGGTCTCCACGACGTCCTCGGGAGCCGGCTCCCCGGTTCGTTCGGCCATCAGCGCACCCCTCCCACGATCCGGGACCGGACCCCGGGCCCGCTCCGGTTGAACCTGCGTTCGATGAAGTACTGGCCCACCATCAGCACGCTGGTGATGGCCAGGTACCACAGGCACGCGGCCACCAGCATCGGGAAGATCTGGTAGCTCCGGGTACCGATGGCCTGGAGCTGGTAGAAGAGCTCGATGGTGACCGGCACGTACGCGAGCAGCGCCGTGTCCTTGAGCATGGCGATGGTCTCGTTGCCGGTCGGCGGGATGACCACCCGCATCGCCTGCGGCAGGGTGATGCGCCGCATGATCTTGCTCTTGCTCATACCGAGCGCCTGCGCGGCCTCGGTCTGGCCCTTGTCCACGGACTGCAGGCCCGCGCGGATGATCTCCGCCATGTACGCGCCCTCGGACAGCGACAGGGCGAGCAGGCCCGCCGTGTAGCCGGTCAACAGGGTGCGGGTGTCGATCTCGAAGAAGCGGGCGTCGCCCTCCAGGCCGAGCCACGGCATCCAGTAGTTGTCGAACGGCAGTCCGATGTGGATGGTCGAGTACAGGATGGCCAGGTTGCCGAAGAGGACCGCCAGAACGAGCCGGGGCACCCCCCGGAAGAACCACGTGTACATCCAGGAGACCGTGACCAGCACGGGGTTGCCGGACAGGCGCATCACCGCGAGGACGACGCCCAGCAGGACGCCGATGAGCATCGACAGCACGGTCGCGCTCAGGGTGACCCACACACCGCGGAGCACCGGCTCGGAGAACATGTTGTCGAACATGTACGGCCAGTTGAACGCGGGGTTCGTGAACAGCATGTGCACGAACATGGACGCGAGGACCAGGATGATCCCCGCGGCCACCCAGCGCTCGGGATACCGGACGGGGACGGCGGTGACGGGTGCGGCCGAACGGCCCGGGGTCGGTTCCTTCGACCCCGGACCGTCCACCGCTTCACTCGGTGAGGACACAGTCAGACTTTCGCTCGGTGGTGCGGCGTGCGCGGATCGTTAGACGGCGGGGTTGACCTCGGCCTCCTCCAGCGCGCCGCCCTCGATGCCCCACTCCGCGAGGACCTCCTCGTAGGTGCCGTCCTCGATGATGGCGTTGAAGGCCGCCGCGACCGCCTCCGACAGCTCGGCCCGCTCCTTGTTGACGACGACGCCGTAGGGGGCGGCGTCGTACTGGTCCCCGATGAACTCCAGCTGCTCACCGGTCTGCTGGAGCGCGTAGAGCGAGGTCGGCAGGTCGGCCAGGGAGGCGTCGTTCAGGCCCGAGACGATGGTCTCGGTGGCCTGCGGCTGGGTCGGGAACTTCTCGATGCTGATGGCGTCCTCCCCGGCTTCGACACAGGCCTCGCTGCGGGCCTCGATGTCGGTGTCGTGGGTGGTGCCCGACTGCACGGCGATGCGCAGGCCGCAGGCGTTGTCGGGGTCCACGCCGTCCGGGTTGCCCGCGGGGGCGAACCACTGGGTGCCGGAGGAGAAGTAGCTGACCATGTCCACGGCCTCCATGCGCTCCTCCGTCACGGTGAAGGAGGAGGCGCCGAGGTCGTAGGTGCCGGTGTCGACACCGATGATGATGGAGTCGAAGGTGGTGGGCTCCCACTCGGCCTCCAGGCCGAGCTTGCCGAGAGCGGCCTCGATGAGGTCGACGTTGAAGCCGAGGACGGTCTGGCCGTCCTCGTCCAGGTACTCGCCGGGAGGGTAGGAGGCCTCGACGCCGATGGTGACGGACCCGGCCTCGGCGACCGCGTCGGGCAGGAGCGCGACGAGCGCCTCGTCCGCGTCGACCTCGGGGGACTGGGGGGCCGCCTCGTCGGAGCCTCCCTCGCCGCCGCCGCAAGCAGCCAGGGCCAGGACACCGGCGGTGGCGAGGGCGGTGAGGTAGGTCCGGGGCTCGGACAGGGGCTTGCGCAGGGCCATGTGGGGTCTCCTTCGGGAGCACGGAGTGCCTGGTCGAGGGGTGGGTCCGCGGCCTCGCGCGACCGACCGGTGGCGACTTGGGGTGTCTGTGGTGCCGTGGGGCGACACGTCGGTAACGTTCTATTCTGTCGCCCCGCGATTTTCCTCCGGTCACCGTTGTGAGAGAATTGCGTAACGGGTCATCCCCGTGAGATGCGGACGCGCAGTACTCGTATAAGAGTCCGGCGAAGACCAACCCTCCCGGCGCACACCCCGGTCATGGCCGACCGGTGCCGACGAGGGCCCCCTGGCACCCTGACGTCTTCGCGCGCGCTCCGTGGCCCACCGTCCCCGTCATGGCCGACGCGGACGTACAGCAGACCGAGGGGTTTGAGTAGTGACCACCTTTTCTTCGCGTACCCAGAACACGTCCCCCCTGGACGAGGACCCCGCCTTCGCCATGCACCGGGGCGGCAAGCTGCACGTGACCTCCTCCGTCGACGTGAGCGACCAGGAGGGCCTGTCCCTCGCCTACACGCCCGGAGTCGCCCGCGTCTGCGACGCCATCGCCGAGGACGCCGAACTGGTCGAGACCTACACCTGGAAGAGCAACCTGGTCGCCGTCGTCACCGACGGCACCGCCGTGCTGGGCCTGGGGAACATCGGCCCGGAGGCGTCGCTGCCGGTCATGGAGGGCAAGTCGCTGCTGTTCAAGCAGTTCGCCGACGTCGACTCCGTGCCGATCGCGCTCAACTGCACCGACACCGACGAGATCGTCGAGACGGTCGTGCGCATGTCGCCGTCCTTCGGCGGCGTCAACCTGGAGGACATCTCCGCGCCGCGCTGCTTCGAGATCGAGGCCAAGCTGCGCGAGCGCCTGGACATCCCGGTCTTCCACGACGACCAGCACGGCACGGCGATCGTGACCGTCGCGGCGATGCGCAACGCCGCCCGCCTGACCGGCCGCACCCTGGCCGACCTGCGCGTGGTCGTGTCCGGTGCGGGGGCCGCCGGTGTCGCCGTCACCAAGATGCTCGTCGACGGCGGGATCGGCGACATCGCCGTGGCCGACTCCAAGGGCATCATCCACCGGGACCGCGACGGACTGACCCCCGTCAAGCGGGAACTGGCCGAGATCAGCAACCGGTCGGGGCTCCAGGGCTCCATCGAGAGCGCGCTCGAGGGCGCCGACGTGTTCGTGGGCCTGTCCGCGGGCGAGGTCCCCGAGGCGGTCGTGGCCACCATGGCGGAGAACGCCATCGTCTTCGCCATGGCCAACCCCAACCCGGAGGTGCACCCCGACGTCGCCCGCAGGTACGCGAGCGTCGTCGCCACCGGGCGCAGCGACTTCCCGAACCAGATCAACAACGTGCTGGCCTTCCCCGGGGTGTTCCGGGGCGCCTTCGACGCGGGCGCCACCGACATCACGGAGAACATGAAGCTGGCCGCCGCCACGGCGCTGGCCGAGCTGGTCGGTGACGACCTGAGCGCCGACTACGTGATCCCCAGCCCCTTCGACGAGCGGGTCGCCCCCGCGGTCGCGGCCGCCGTCGCGGCCCAGGCCCGCGAGGACGGCGTCGCCCGCCGCTAGGCATGCGTTCGAGGGGCCCGGGGACCAGTACGGTCCCCGGGCCCCCGCCGTTCACATGAGTTCCCGAAGTTCCTCGACGGTCATGTCGCAATCCCTGAGGATTCCCCTGAGGGTCCCCTTGGCGAGGTCGCGACCGCGATGCGCGGGGACGGTGGTTCCGCGGCCGTCAGGGTGCCGGAGCACATGGTGGCTGCCGCGGACCCGTACTCGTCGAAACCCCGCGCGTTCGAGGATCTTGACGAGCTGTTCTCCGGGAAGGGCCGGTACTGGGGGCCTCAGGCTACGCTCACGGTCAGTTCGAGTTCCTGGGGCGGGCCGAACTCCTCGATCAGGAGTGCGAGCGCCTCTCTGAGGTCGGCGATGGCCGTTTCGGGATCGTCGCCCTCACCGTGAGCACCCACTCCGGGACGGAGTTGGGCGTGAGCGCACCAGATCCCGTCCTCGTCCTGTTCGATGGTGTACGGGACGTGCACGGTTCGGGACATGTGGACCCCCTCTCAATGATGTACACAATTTAGCGCAGTTGTGTATTGCTCTCCCGGGAATGCCCCTCGCCGACCTGGGCCCGTCACGCTGGACCTCTGTCCCGCCCACACTGGCCGGGCCCGCGCTGCTGGTCGCCCTGGCCCTCGTCTGAGCCGGTGGCTCACGCGGGCCCCGGATCACAGCAGCTCGGCGGGGGAGCCGACCTCCTTGGTGAGCCGGGCGAAGGCCGTGCGCAGGTCGGCCAGGGCGGCGTCCGGGGTGTTTCCCTCGCCCTGGGCGTAGACCCCCGCGCGGAGCACGGCGCGGGCGCACCAGACCCCGTCCCCGTCCTGCTCGATCGTGTAGGGAACCAACACGGGGTTCCTCCTCCTCAGGCCGCGCGAAGGGGCCCGGAGGACCACGCCCCCGCGCGGTCCTCCGGGCCCCGTACCGGGGTCAGTCCTTCTTCTGGTCGTCCTCGCCGGTGGCGGTGGACCAGGGGTCCCCGCCGGACGGCGGCATCGGTCGGGCCTGTGGTTCCGGCCCGGGTTCGGGCGCGGTCTCCGGCTCGGGCCCGGTCCGGTCAGCGGCCCTGGGCCCGTCGGAGGACGCGGGGCCCTCCTCGCGGTCGGGCGGCCCCCACCGGCCCATGTCCCGGCGGATCACCTCGACGGTCTCGTCGAGGATGCGGCGCAGGTCGTTGCCGGCGGACTCGCCCACCTGCCCGGCTCCGCGCACCATGTCGCGGACCTTCACCGAGAAGTCGCGCAGGGCGTGCTCGAACTCGGAGCGGTCCCCGCGGGCGGTCCCCGTGTCGTCGCCGGGCCCGGCGGTGCCGGAGCTCCCGGAGTCCCCGGGGGCGTCGTCGGAGCGCTCGGAGTCGCCGCGTCCGCCCCAGGAGGCGCCGAAGGCCCCGAACCCCTGGGCGAACCGCTCCCACTCACGGGCCCAGACCCCGTCGTCGTCACGGCGGTCGCGGTCCCGGTCCCGTGCGGAGTCCCGGTCCCGTTCCCGGTCGGACCCCTCGCGGGAGGCGAACTTGAGTTCGTCGCGCAGCGAACTGATGGTCTCCCGCACGTCCTGCTTCACCGCGCGCGCGATGTCGCGGACCGAGTCGGTGATCTCCCGTTCCAGGTCGTCCAGGTCGCTCTCGCGGGCCCGCAGCTCCTCACGGCCCTTGTCGGTGAGGCTGTAGACCTTCCGACCGCCCTTCTCGGTGTGCGTCACCAGCCCCTCCTCCTCCAGCCGCGCGAGCCGCGGGTAGATGGTGCCGGGCGAGGGCGAGTACACGCCGAGGAAGCGGTCGCGCAGCAGGCTGATGATCTCGTAACCGTGGCGGGGGCTCTCGTCCAGCAGCTTGAGCAGGTACAGACGGAGTCTGCCGTGGCCGAAGATGGTGGTCATTCAGGCCCCCTCGGGGATCGCGGCCGGGGCCTCGGGCGCGCGCCGCAGCAGCGCGGTCCGGCCGGAGACGGTGTGGACGGTGATGGAGGCGGGGTCCACGCCCACACCGATCTTCCCGGTGAGCGCGGTGCGTGCGGGTGCGCTGCGCCTGTCCAGGCCGAAGTCGGAGTCGACCTTGCCGGTGACGGTGCGCAGCTCCACGTCGGCCGAACTCTCCGAGGGAACCCGCAGTGCCACCTCGCCGGAGACCGTGGTCACCCGGACCCGGGCCGAGGCCGCCAGGTCGGTGTCGACGAGCACGTGCCCGGAGGCGGTCTTGGCGCGCAGTTCGGCCAGGCTTCCGCCGGCCACCGCGAGCTGCCCGCTGGCGCTGTGGAAGGAGAGGGTGCCGCCCGGGGTGCGCACGGAGGCGTTCGCGGAGGCGGTGTTCACCTCGGTCTCGCCGGAGACGCCGTCCAGGGTGACCTCGCCGGTGGCGGTGCGCACGCGGGTGCGCGAGGTCAGCCCGGCCACCACCACCGGAGCGCCGGCCGTGGTCACCTCGACGGGGCAGGCGCGGGGGACCCGGAGGTCGACCGTGGCCCGCCGCGAGGCGATGTTGCGGTAGCTGCCGAGCTGAATCGGCTTGAGCCGGTCCAGCAGGCCCTGGCCGGTGAGGTCCTCGTAGTGGATGGTGAGGATGCCCGCCTCCTGGGTGACCTCCAGGGGCTCGCCCTCGATCTCGGAGATCTCGAAGGTGACCGGGTCGTCCGTGGGGATGATGTTGACCTGCCCGCTGACGATGCGCACCTTGAGGGCGACGATGCCGTCCAGGGTGTGGCTCGTCGGGCTGTCGATGGACCAGCGTGCCATCGTGAATCCCTTCCGCTCGATCTCGATGACTTCACGATATGTCGCGTGTCCGCCGAACTCAAGATATGTCGCGGATCTCAGGGTCGGTTCAGGGGAGGTTCGGGGTCCGTACTCGGGCCGGGGCCCGGATACGGCGACGGCCGAGGGCCCGGGTCGGTGAAGACCCGGGCCCTCGGCCGGATGGCGCCGCTCCGCGCGGCCCCCGTCTGTGAACTACTCCTCGTCCTCGTCGTCCAACCGGGCCAGCCAGGTGGCCAGTCGTTCGACCGGGGTCTCGAACTCGGGGTTGAGGTCGGTGAACACCCGCAGCTGCTCGGAGAGCCAGGCGAAGCTGACCTCCTCCTCGCCGCGGCGGCTCTCCAGTTCCTCGATCCCGCGATCGGTGTAGTACATGGGGACCGTCCTACTCGGCGGGCGGGAACACCGTGTCCACCAGGGCACGCTGCTCGGCCTCGTGCCGCTTGGCCGAACCGGCCGCGGGCGAGGAGGAGGCCGGACGCGAGATCCGGGTGAACGGGCGGTCGAGCTGCTCGGAGAAGACCAGAGCGACGAAGGGCCACGGGCCCATGTTCGCGGGCTCCTCCTGGACCCACAGGACCTCGCCCGCGTTCGGGTAGGCCTTGAGCTGCTCGCGGATCTCCTCGATCGGCAGCGGGTAGAGCCGCTCCGCCCGGATGATGGCGGTGTGCTTGTCACCGCTCTTGCGGCGGGCCGCGTCCAGGTCGTAGTAGATCTTGCCCGAGCAGATGACCACGCGACGGACCTTGTCCGCCGAGATCGAGTCGTCCCCGATCAGCGGCTGGAAGTGGCCCGAGGTGAAGTCGTCGGCGGCCGAGGTGGCGGCCTTCAGACGCAGCATCGACTTGGGCGTGAACACCACCAGAGGACGCTCGATCGGCGACTTCGCCTGCCAGCGCAGCAGGTGGAAGTAGCTCGCCGGGGTGCTCGGCATCGCGACGGTCATGTTCTCCTGCGCGCACTGCTGGAGGAACCGCTCGATGCGGGCCGAGGAGTGGTCCGGGCCCTGGCCCTCGTAGCCGTGCGGCAGCAGCATGGTGACGCTGGAGCGCTGCCCCCACTTCTGCTCACCCGAGCTGATGTACTCGTCGATGACGGTCTGCGCGCCGTTGACGAAGTCACCGAACTGCGCCTCCCACATGACGAGGGAGTCCGGGCGGGTCAGCGAGTAGCCGTACTCGAAGCCCAGCGCCGCGTACTCGCTCAGCAGCGAGTCGTGGACGTGGAACTTCGTGGTGCCGTTGTCGAACTGCTTCAGCGGCGTGTAGGACTCGCCGGTGTCGCGGTCCATGATCGAGGCGTGGCGCTGACCGAAGGTGCCGCGACGGCTGTCCTGGCCGATCAGGCGGACCGGGTGGTCGTCCAGCAGCAGCGAGCCGAAGGCCAGCAGCTCGCCGGTGGCCCAGTCGATCGCGTCGGTCTCGACCATCGTGGCGCGGCGGGTCAGCTGGGGCGCCAGACGCGGGTGCGGCGTGAAGCCCTCGGGCATCGTCACCTGGGTGTCGATGATCCGCTTGACCGTCTCGGTGCTGATGGCCGTCTCGACCTTGGAGTGGTCCAGGCGCGCCTCGGTGAACACCTCGGGCTTGACCACGGCGCCCGGCTCGATCGGCTTCTTCTCGACCTCGCGGGTCTCGGTGAAGGCCCGCTCCAGCTCGGACTGGTAGTCGCGCAGGGCCTGCTCGGCCTCCTCCACCGTGATGTCGCCGCGCCCGACCAGGGACTCGGTGAACAGCTTGCGGGTGGAGCGCTTGGCGTCGATGACGTCGTACATCAGCGGCTGCGTGAACGCGGGGTTGTCGTTCTCGTTGTGACCGCGGCGCCGGTAGCAGACGAGGTCGATGACGACGTCCTTGTTGAACGCCTGACGGTAGGCGAAGGCCAGGTGCGCGACCCGGACCACGGCCTCGGGGTCGTCCCCGTTGACGTGGAAGATCGGAGCCTGGACCATCCGCGCGACGTCGGTGGCGTACACGCTGGAGCGGCTGTCGGTCGGCGAGGTGGTGAAGCCGACCTGGTTGTTCACGATGACGTGGACCGTGCCGCCGGTGCGGTAGCCCCGCAGCTGGGACAGGTTCAGCGTCTCCGCGACCACGCCCTGACCGGCGAAGGCCGCGTCACCGTGGATGAGGATGGGCAGCACGGTGAAACCGTGCGGGCCCTTGTCCAGCACGTCCTGCTTGGCGCGGACGATGCCCTCGGCGACCGGGTTGACCGTCTCCAGGTGGGACGGGTTCGCGGCCAGGGAGATCTGGATGGCGTCGCCGTCGCGGGTCTGGAAGGTGCCCTCGGTACCCAGGTGGTACTTGACGTCACCGGAGCCGTGCGCGCTGCGCGGGTCGAGGTTGCCCTCGAACTCACCGAAGATCTGCCCGTAGGACTTGCCGCAGATGTTGGCGAGGACGTTCAGGCGGCCGCGGTGGGCCATGCCGATGACGGCCTCGTCCAGCTCGGCCTTGGCGGCCTTGGAGATCACGCCGTCCAGCAGCGGGATCAGCGACTCACCGCCCTCGAGGGAGAAGCGCTTCTGACCGACGTACTTGGTCTGGAGGAAGGTCTCGAAGGCCTCCGCGCTGTTGAGCCGGTGCAGGATGTGCAGCTGCTCGTCACGGTCGAGCTTCTCGTGCTCGCGCTCGACGTGCGACTGAATCCACTCCCGCTCCTCCGGGCTCTGGATGTGCATGTACTCGATACCCACCGTGCGGCAGTAGGTGTCGCGCAGCACGCCCAGCACGTCGCGCAGCTTCATGACCTGCTTGCCGCCGAAGCCCCCGGTGGGGAACTCGCGGTCCAGGTCCCAGAGGGTCAGGCCGTGCTCCAGCACGTCCAGGTCCGGGTGCTTGCGCTGCTCGTGGTCGAGCGGGTTGGTGTCGGCCATGAGGTGGCCGCGCACGCGGTAGGCGTGGATCAGCTCCTGGACCCGGGTGGTCTTGTCGAGCTGGGTCGCCTTGTTGACGTGGATGTCCTGGACCCAGCGCACCGGCTCGTACGGGATGCGCAGCGAGTTGAAGATCTCGTCGTAGAAACCGTCGTCGCCCAGCAGCAGCTGGTGGATGCGCCGCAGGAACTCGCCCGACTGGGCGCCCTGGATGATCCGGTGGTCATACGTCGAGGTGAGCGTCATGACCTTGCTGATGCCGAGCTCGCTCAGGGTGTCCTGCGACGCCCCCTGGAACTCGGCCGGGTACTCCATGGCCCCGACGCCGAGGATGGTGCCCTGGCCGGGCATCAGGCGCGGCACGGAGTGCACGGTGCCGATGCCGCCCGGGTTGGTCAGGCTGATCGTGGTGCCCTGGAAGTCCGGCACGCCCAGCTTGTTGTTGCGGGCCTTGCGGACCAGGTCCTCGTAGCCGCTCCAGAACTCGTTGAAGTCCATCTCGTCGGACTTCTTGATGGAGGGCACGACCAGCTGCCGGGTACCGTCCGGCTTCTGGAGGTCGATCGCCAGGCCGAAGTTCACGTGTTCGGGCTTGGCGACGCCGGGCTTGCCGTCGATCTCCGTGTAGGAGTGGTTCATCGCCGGCATGGCCTTGAGGGCCTTGACCATGGCGTAGCCGATGAGGTGGGTGAAGGAGACCTTCCCACCGCGGCCGCGCCGGAGATGGTTGTTGATGACGATGCGGTTGTCGAACAGCAGCTTGACCGGCACCGCGCGCACGCTCGTCGCGGTGGGCAGGGTCAGGCTCGACTCCATGTTGGTCGCGGTGCGGGCGGGTGCTCCACGCAGCCGCTCCTCGTTGACCCGGAGTGCATCGTCGGTGTTCTTGGGTGCCGGGGCCGCGGCGGCCTTCTTCTTCGGCGCGGGTGCGGCGGGGGTCTTCTCGGGCTGCGCCTTTGCGGTCGCAGTGCCCCCACCCTTCCCGTTGGCCGAGTCCGCGGGCTTGTAGTCCGCGAAGAAGTTCCACCAAGCCTTGTCAACCGAATTCGGGTCGGTGAGGTACTTCTGGTAAAGCTCCTCGACCAGCCACTCGTTCGGGCCGAAATCTGTCAGGGGTTGAGACGCCTCAGACGACACGGCGGAGATCGCCCACTTCCGCAGCTCGCTTGTGAATGTTTAGGAAAGACGGGTGGCTGCTGGCAAGGCGGGCTCGAAGAAGCACGGAGTCGCTCCCCTTCGCAGGGGAGAATCTGACCTGGCCAGCACTCGTCGGATACAAGGCTACTTGTACCGGCCTCCCTGACGGGAACATCGGTGTAGTTGAAACTGGGAGATACCTAACAATCTTTCACACGAACCTTGTCGCTACGCGCTGGTCACTTTGCGCTGCGTGGTCAACATGGTGCGTTTGTTCGTGTTTGACGGGGTTTTCGGTGCGCGTTCCTGTGACCGCGACCGGTCGGGGTCGATGTGGCGCGCGCCACGTTCGCCCTCCGGCGCAGTGAGCAGCGCCACCGGAGAGCAACCGACGGCGACCGGCCGGTTCCGAGCCGTGAAACGCCGGTCGTCGTCGGGGGGCGGGCACGGATCTGCGCGCTCTTCTCCGTTCCGCCCCACGGCGACGGCGTCGATGCCTACGATCACCCCTACGAACGCGACAAGTCGGGTGGGGAGGACCATGAAGGGACTCGGAGAACTGGAGGCGGCCATCATGGGGGCGCTGTGGAGCGCGCGGGGCCCGCTCTCGGTCCGCGAGGTCCGGGACCACATGGTCTACGACCGCGAGGTCGCCTACACGACGGTCATGACCGTGGCCAACATCCTCTTCCACAAGGGGCTGGTGGACCGGGAGAAGGACGGGCGGGCCTGGGCCTACTGGGCCCGGGAGAGCCACGCCGAGTACACGGCCCGCGTCATGGGCGAGGTCCTGGAGACCGGCCCCGACCCCGGGGCGACCCTGCTGCGGTTCGTGGAGCGCTTCAGCGACGAGGACATGGCGCGGCTGCACCACGTCTTCCGCCAGGTACGCGACCGGCGCGGCGGAGGCCGCACCCGCACCTCACCGACGCCGTAGCGCGCGCACGCTGGGGGCGGCCACCGCGGCGAGCGTGGCGGCCAGCGTCAGCCCCGCGACGATCAGCAGGGACCGCTGCACCCCGATCGCCTCGGCCACCGGGCCGATCGCGATCTGTCCCACCGGCATCGCCACGAACGACCCCAGGGCGTCGTAGGAGTACACCCGGGAGAGCCGCTCGGCCGGGACGTTCTCCTGCAACGACACCTCCCACGCCACGGTGAACTGCTCCACGGCCACCCCGCCCGCGAACATCGCGGCGAACAGCAGCGGCACCAGGGGGTCGGGCCCGGCCATCACGAAGAACGGCAGGGTCTGGAGCGTGACCAGGGCCGTTCCGTAGAACAGCGCCCGGTGCGGCTGCCAGCGCGCCGCCAGGACCCCGCCCACCACCAGCCCCACGCTGTTGGCGGCCATGAGCAGGCCCCACGTGGTGCGGCCGAACGTGTCGTCGGCGATTCCCGGGCCCAGCACCGACGTGACCGCCGACCACCCGGCGTTGACCACCATGAACTGCAACACGATGATCCACACCCACGGGCGGGCCACGAACTCGCTCCACCCGTCCGTGAGGTCGCGCAGCACCCCCCGGCTCCGCGCCGCCGTGGACGGCACCCGCAGGAAGAGGAAGACCGCCCCGGCGACCGCGAACAGCAGCGCGTCCACGGCGATCGCCCATCCCGGACCGGCCAGGCCGACCACGACCCCGCCCAGCGACATCCCGGCGAACATGCCCAGCTGTTTGGCGATCCCCGCCAGCGCGTTGGCCTGGCGCAGTAGCGCGGCGGGCACGGTCTGCGGGGTCAGCGCGGCGATCGCGGGCAGGTTGGCGGCGGCCGCCGCCCCGTTGAGCACGCTCAGCGCCACCATCAGCCCGAGGCTGGCCTGCCCGGTGAGCAGGGCCAGCGCCAACAGGGCCTGGGACACCGCGGCCAGCACGCAGGCGCCCCGGATCACCAGGGCGCGCGGCAACCGGTCGGCGAGCACGCCGCCGAACAGCAGGAGGGCCACGTTGGCGATCGACCGTGCCCCCACCACCAGGCCCACCTGGGCCAGGGAACCGGTCACGTCCAGGACGGCGAAGGCGAGGGCCACGTGGGCCATGCCGTTGCCGAAGAGCATCAACACCCGGCCGGTGACCAGGGTGCGGAAGGGAGCGTGGGCCAGGGGTGCCGTGATCCCGGGTCCGGGGCCGCTCGTGCCTGTCATCCGTTCCGCCCTCCACCGTGCCGACCCACCGGGGAACCCTCTCCGAGGCGCCGACGGGTGTCAACCGATTTTGACGGGACCGGCGCTCAGCGGCCGAGCACCCAGCTGCGGCCCTCCGCGGCCAGCTTCTCCACCAGCGCGGCGCTGTCGTGCTCCTTGGCGAAGAGGTGCTCGGGGCGGGTGATCGGCACGATCCACAGCCACCGCACGGGGTCGCCCTGGAAGGACAGCCCGGAGGTGTCGGGCGGGACGCGCGCGGGATCGGTCACCAGCGGGCCCGGGTCCTCCAGGAGCAGGACCGCGCCCGCCCCGCCCCGCATGGAGCGGTCCTCGGGGTTGTCGAGCCACTTGACGGTGTGCCCGGTCCCGAACCAGGTGACCGCCCGCCAGGGGAACGCGCCGATCCACCGGAAGATCCGCGCGGCGTGGTGAGCGGGCAACGTGGTGGCCAGGGCCAGCTCCACTCGCGCGTGGTGCGAGGTGTCCGCCATGTAGCGGTCCAGGGTGGGCATCCGCTGCCCGCACATGCCCACGGTGGACAGCACCGTGAAGGGCCGCTCCGCCGAGGGCGGGCGCTCCGAGACCCGCAGCAGCGGCGGGTGCCCGTCGGAGACGTCCCAGTAGTGGCCGGGCTCGCCCACACGGCGGTTCAGGTGGCTGAGGACGGTCCGCTGCACGCTGCGCCAGGCCCCGGAGGCCCGCCGCCAGTCCCAGTAGGCCTCGGCGTGTACCACGCGCGGCCACAGCTGGTCGCGGACCGCGTCCAGCTCCCAGGCGTAGGCGCTGCGCCCGATGGCCTCGCGCGCGTAGCCGGGCAGGCCGCTGTCGGCCTCGGCCCAGCCCGGGATCACCGCGAGCAGGCCCTCCTCGTCCATGAGGGCCACCCCGTCGCCCTCCTCGAACCACACCGCGCGCAGGGCGCCGGGGTCGAAGCGGGGGCGGCCCTGCGGGTGCTTGGTGTGGGCCTCCGGCATCAGCGGGGCCCGGCCCCGGTGGAGGCCCGCCGAGCCGCTGGCGCGCGGGGCGGCCTCGTGGTTGGCCAACCATACCGGCACCCGCACCCGCTCCCGGGCGTCGAGCAGGTACGCGGCCGTGGTGTGGGAGTCGCACTCGACGACGACGCGACGGCTCTGGTAGGGACTGACCTCGTCCAGCAGGACGTCGATCTCGGTCACCGGCCCTCCCACGTGCCGACGTGCTGTCGTGTCGCTCGTGCCCGTCGGCCCGGGGCGGACCCGCCCGGCCCGTCCACGAGCTCAGTAGAATCGACGGTAGTGCCCTGATGGTCGGAGCAGCACCGCAGTCGCGTATAGGTCGTATAACGACCCGTGCCGTCACATCCCTCCCCGCACCGGGCGCAGACCACCGACTCCACTCCTTACGGATTCTTATGCCCGCCGAGCTCACTTTCGTCGCACCCCGCCGCGCCAAGCCGCCCCGGCACCTGGCCGACCTCAGCCCCGAAGAGCGGTTGGAGGTGGTCAGGGAGCTGGGCGAGAAGCCCTTCCGGGCCAAGCAGATCGCCAAGCACTACTACGGCGGGCTGGAGTCGGACACCTCGAAGATGACCGACCTCCCCGAGGCCTCCCGGGAACGGCTCGGAGAGGCGCTGCTGCCCACCCTGCTCACACCGGTGCGCCACATCACCTGTGACGACGGGATGACCCGCAAGACCCTGTGGAAGGCCTTCGACGGGGTGATGTTCGAGTCGGTGCTCATGCGGTACCCGGACCGCGTCACGCTGTGCATCTCCTCCCAGGCCGGGTGCGGCATGAACTGCCCGTTCTGCGCCACCGGCCAGGCGGGTCTCACCCGCAACCTCTCCACCGGCGAGATCGTCGACCAGGTCGTGGCCAGCGCCCGCGACCTGGCGCGCGGCGAGGTCGCGGGGGGCCCGGGGCGGATCAGCAACATCGTGTTCATGGGCATGGGCGAGCCCATGGCCAACTACAAGCGGGTCCTCCAGACCGTCCGCCAGATCACCGATCCGGTCCCCGACGGGCTGGGCATCTCCCAGCGCGGCGTGACCGTCTCCACAGTGGGTCTGGTCCCCGCGATCAACAAGCTCATCGACGAGAGGATGCAGGTCCGCCTGGCGATCTCCCTGCACGCCCCCGACGACGAGCTCCGTGACGAACTGGTGCCGATCAACACCCGTTGGAAGGTCGACGAGGTCCTGGACGCCGCCTGGCGCTACGCGGGGACCACCGGCCGCCGCGTGTCCATCGAGTACGCGCTGATCAAGGACATCAACGACCAGGCCTGGCGGGCCGACCTCCTCGGCAAGCTCCTCAAGGGTCACCTGGTGCACGTCAACCTGATCCCGCTCAACCCCACCCCGGGGTCGAAGTGGACCGCCTCGCGCCCCGAGGACGAGCGCGAGTTCGTCCGGCGCCTCCAGTCGCACGGCGTCTCGGTGACCGTCCGCGACACCCGGGGCCAGGAGATCGACGGCGCCTGCGGGCAGCTCGCCGCCGCCGAGAAGTAGCCCCGACGTGGTCGAGACCGCCCTGGCCTTCGCGGTGGCCACCGCGGCCGGGCTGGTCCCGCTCATCAACATCGAGCTGTACCTGCTGGGCGCCGTCGCCCTCCTGGACGACGGCGCTCTGGTGGCCATGGCCTTCGCCGCCGCCGTGGGCCAGACCCTGGGGAAGGTCCCGTACTACTACGTCGGCCGCGGGACCCTGTCCACACCGTGGCTGAGGCGACGGGCCGCCACCCCCGGAAAGTGGGCGGAGCGGATGGAGCGCTGGCGGGCCAGGGCGGAGAGGCGCCCGGCCTGGGGCGCGGGACTGCTCGCCCTGAGCTCCTTCGCGAGCGTGCCCCCGTTCATGGTGGTCTCCGTGCTGGCCGGGGTGGTGCGCATGCACTTCGGACTGTTCTGCGCGGTCACCCTCGTCACCCGTTTCGCGCGCTTCCTCCTCCTGGTCCTGGCCCCGGCCTGGGCGATGTCGTTCCTGCCCTGAACCGGGCGGCCCTCAGCGTTCGGCCGGCGGTCCGTCATCACCGCCCACCAGCCGCCCCACCACCGGCCGCAGGTCGCGCAGGTGCGTCGTCGCGTCGAACCCGGTCTCCGTGGCCGCGCGGAGGAAGAGCGCGCCGATCAGGGTCTGAATCCAGGCGGCGGTGGCCCGCGCGCCCAGCACGGGTCGGCCGCGGCCCTCGCGGGCGACCCGGTCCAGCAGGTGGGTCAGGGCCTCCGACTCGGAGACGCTGCCCGCCTCCAGCGCACGGGCCAGCTCGGGGTCGTGCTGGGCCTGGCGCAGCCCCTCCATCACCAGACCCGCCGCTACCGGGCTCGCCACCGGCGCGGCCAGACGTTCCACCAGGTCGAGCAGGGAGGCCCGGGGGTCGGCGCCCTCGCGCGCCGCGGCCAGGTGCGCGGCGCCGTCGCCGTCGTCGTCGGTGAGCAGGGCCACCAGGATCGCGCGCTTGCTGGGGAAGTAGTGGAACAGTGTGCCGGAGCTGACCCCCGCGGCCTCGCGAATCCGTGCGGTGGAGGTGCCCTCCAGTCCGTGCGCGGCGAACAGCGGCGCCGCCGCCGTCATGATGTGTCGGCGTCGGGCCTGGTGCCGGGCGGGATCGACCTTGCGCATGGCCCTACCCTCGCACGACCTCGCGACCGTCCCGGTAGACCCCGACCACGTCGCGGACGCGGGTGATGTCGGTCAGCGGGTCCGCCCCGAGGACGAGCAGGTCGGCTGCGCGGCCCACCTCGATCGCTCCGATCCGGGCGGTGCCGAGCACCCGGGCGGCCCCGCTGGTCGCGGCCCGAAGCGCCCCGTCCGCGCCCAGGCCGCTCTCCGCCAGCAGTTCCAACTCCCGGTGCAGGCCGTCGCCGAAACGGACGCCGGGTACGGCGGCGTCGCTCCCGGCCACGATCCGGCCTCCGGCGGAGTGCAGCTCCGCCAGCCTCTCCCGGATCAGCCGGTGCTGCTCCGGGGACGCGGCCACCTCGGTGACGGCCAGGGTCGGGGTGACCGGGATGTCACGCTCGACCAGCGCGGTCAGTAGTTCCTCGGGCCAGCCGTCGAGGACGCCCCGGGCCTCCAGGTGTTCGAGCCCGTCGACTCCGGCGGCCAGGGCCTCGGCCAGGTCCGCCTCCGAACCCCAGTGGGCGGTCACGGTGAGTCCGTGCCCGTGCGCCTCGGCCACGACGGCCGTGAGGACCTCGGCGGGGATCGGGTCGAGTTCCAGGTGCCCGGCGTCACCGCGTTCCTGCACGACCTTGACCAGGTCCACCGGTTCGTCGCCGGTCGCGAGACGGCGTACGGCGGCGCGGGCCTCCTCGGGGGTGGACGGTAGTTCGACGGTGCCGGACCCGGCCTCCACGCCGAAGGTGACCACGGGGTGTCCTCCGGGGGTGGTGAACAGCGGCCCCGCAGTGTAGAGCCGTGGTCCCTCCAGTTCACCGTCGCGGAGCATCCGGCGCATCTGCGTGATCCAGGCGTGGTCGGACCCCAGGTCGCGCACGGTCGTCACGCCGTGTTCCAGCAGCGCCCGCCGGGCCGAGGGCGCGTAGCGCGCCATCTGGTAGACCACGCGCGGCATGTCGGTCAGGCCCGGTTCGTCGTCGGGTTCCTGTTGCGGGAACCCCAGGTGCACGTGGAGGTCGATCAGGCCGGGCATGAGCGTGTGCCCGGCCAGGTCCACGGTGCGGGCGTCCGAGGGGAGGGGGTCGCCGCCGTCCGTGATCCCGGTGATGACCCCGTCGGTGACCAGGACCGTCGTGTCCTGGCGGGGTTCCAGATCCTCGCCGACCAGCACGGTGGCCCCGGTCAGCGCGAGGACACCCCGCTGCGGTTCCTCGCGCGGGCGGTACAGGGTGCCGAGGTAGTGGCCCACGGCCCCGGCCCCGCCGAGGAGGCCGACACCGCCCACCACCGTGAGCCCGCGCAGGAAGCGTCGCCGGGTCCCCTTCCGCCCGGAGTTCCCCGAACCCCGCTTCGTCGTGCCGTTCGCCTCGTCCATGCGCCGTCCCGGGGGGTTCGTTCATTAATAGACCGACTGGTCTGTCGATGTTAACGACCCGGAGCGCGTATCGGGGCGATTCCACCGGAACCCCGGCGACCCGGGCCGCGTCTCCTTCTGTGTACTGCCATCCAGAACCAAGGAGATCGCGATGCTCAACGTCGGACGCGGAAGTGTCGTCGCCGGGACGGCCCTGGGGGCTCTGGTCCTGGTCAGCGGCTGCTCCCTTCTCGGGGGCTCCGTGTCCGCGGACGAGGCCGCCCGGGTGTCGAGCGAGATGCTCGCCGAGCAGGTCGGTCAGGAGCCCGATGACTTCACCTGCGAGGACGACCTCCCCGCGGAGGAGGGCGCCGAGATTCGCTGTGAGCTCAGCGCCGGAGGTGAGACGCTCGGCGTGACCCTCACCGTGACCTCGGTCGACGGCGGGAACGTGGAGTGGGAGATCCAGGTCGACGAGTAGCCCCCGCCGGTACCGGGGGGCGGAGGCCGCCCGGGGCGTCGAGGCGTCCCGGGCGGCCGCGTGCGTTCTCCCGCCGAAGGTGTCGGCGGCGTACGCACGGGGGCCGCGTCGCGTGCGGGCGTACACTCGGGGCACGTTCGGGGCCGTCCCGCGGTCCGATCCCAGGTCACGAGGGGGAAGTTCGATGGTGCAGGTCGCGGTCGCCCAGTTCGCGCCGGGGCAGGACAAGGCCGAGAACCAGCGTGCGGTCGCGGAGCTCACCGCGCGGGCGGCCGCCCGGGGCGCGCGGGTGGTGCTGTTCCCCGAGTACGCGATGTTCACCGCTCCGCGCACGGACCACCGCTTCGTCGAGGCCGCCGAGCCACTGGACGGACCCTTCTTGGCCGACGCGGCGGACACGGCCCGCCGCGAGGGCGTCCACCTGGTGCTCGGGGTGAACGAGTCCGGCGGGGAGGGGGCCACGCACTTCACGAACACGCTGGTCGCGCTCTCCCCGGAGGGGAAGCGGGTCGCGCTCTACCGCAAGGTCCACCTCTACGACGCGTTCGGGGCGAGGGAGTCGGAGGTGGTCGCCCCCGGGCCGATCGACGCCCCGGAGACCTTCACCGTCGACGACGTGGTCTTCGGCCTCCAGACCTGCTACGACCTGCGATTTCCCGAGGTGACGCGGCGGATCGCCGACGCGGGGGCGCACGTGGTGCTGCTCGCCGCCCAGTGGGTTCCGGGTCCGCTGAAGGAGGACCACTGGCGCACGCTCGCCCGGGCCCGCGCGATCGAGAACACCGTCTACGTGGCCGCGTCGGGGCAGGCGGCGCCCACCGGCGCGGGCAACGGCATGGTGGTCGACCCGATGGGGACCGCGCTGGCCTCCCTGGGGGAGCAGACCTTCGAGGTGGCGACCGCGGAGGTTTCGGCCGCGCGGGTGGAAGCGGTTCGTGTCACCAATCCGGCACTGTCCCTGCGCCGTTTCTCGGTGGTTCCGCGCGTTCGGGACTGAGTCCCGGTCCGGTACGGGCCCGGAGATGTCTGACTCGTCCCCATTAGGCACCTCTGAGAACTGGGGTCTTCCCAGGGTTCGTCACTTAGGGTTATGCTTTCCCTGCGCGGAGTGATTTAGATCGGTCCAGACCCTTCCAGGCGCCAAGAGCTTCTGATTCAATTAAGAGCCGGTAACTATCGGCCCGCCAGACTGTCCTAAACCACGGGGGGAGCAGGGACATTGCGCGGAACGAGCACGATGTGCGAACGGGACACGAGGCCTGACGGCGCGACCGAGGTCCACGTCTACGACCCGGGCTGGCTCAGCGGGGCGCAGTGCATGGGGGATGCCTGCGTCGTCTGCCACGCCAAGTGGCCGCGGCCCCGCCGGGTCCTGGGTGAACTGCCCGACGGCAGCCACGTGTACGGATGCGACGAGTGCGCGGGGATCATCGGCCACCAGCCGGTCGCCGCGGGCGGTTCGCTGATCGCGGTGCGCTAGGGCGTGTTCCGTGGATGCTTTCGTTTGGTTCGGCGCTTGCGCCGATCGACGCGAGCGGCCTCCAGGCAATCTCTCGCAAGACGAGGAGCGAAGCTGCCCCTACTGTGCTCTGCTACGCA
>NZ_JBEYHA010000074.1:0-21501 GCF_040635075.1 Nocardiopsis sp. NPDC007018 | reverse complement strand
CTCGGGAGAGAGTCCACGGTGGTGTCCGTCCTTGCACCGTCGTCGATGATCGACACCCTCACCAGGCCCGGGACCGGTGCTTCCAGGGTGCGGACGACCCTGCCGTCGGGGTCGTGTCCGGAGCGGGAGTGGTCGCAGGCGTTGGCGAACATCTCGCTGGCGCACAACACCATCTCCTCCCGAGCCTCCTCCGGGAGAGCGACCAGGCGGTTGAGGTCGGTGCACATGTCGGTCCGGACCTGGCTGATCAGAGCGAGCTGTCCGGGGTAGACCCGGCACTCCCACCGGAAGCCGGGTTCGGGCGGGGCGATCGTCGGGTCGAGAGCGTGCGTGGGCGGGTGCGTGTGCGGCACAATGGCCATGTCGGCAATCTCTTCTCTTCAACGGAGCGTGGGTTGTCGGCCTGCTCTGGGGGTGTTCGCGCACCCGCCAGAGCTTTTTCATGAACGCCTTCGGACTCCGGAGTGCTCAGACACCGGGGTCCTCAGGCGCTGGAGTGTTGAGGTCCCTGGAGCTCTCAGGCGGCGTCTGGGGGTTCCGGGTCGTTCTTGCGGTCGTTGCGGAAGCGGCGGGAGAGCTTGCGGAAGAGCTCGGTGCGGGTGGGTGCGGTGACCCTCTCGAATGGGTCCCCTTGGCCCGTCCAGCCGAGGGGTCGGCGGCCTACGTAGACCTCGTTGGGGGTGGTGCCTTCCACGGTGGTGATCCAGTCGGTGTGGAAGAGGTGGGTCAGTTCCTGCTCCAACAGCGGCAACGTCCGAAAGGTGCTGGTGTTGTTGAGGGGCCTGACCATCCGTCCCGGGGAGGTCGGGGCGGGGTAGTCGTGGATGGCCTGCTCGATCATCTCCACCGCGAGCGCGGTGTTGCCCGGTTCTCGGGCGATCCGCAACGCCTCCCGCACGCGCGGGAGCCGGTGGCGCAGGGTGTAGTTGAACCACTGATCCGACTGCGCCCGGGTCAGGTGTGGGGGCGCGGTGATGGCGTCCTCAGCGGTCGCCAGGAGGTCCTGGGTGTTGATGTCCATCAGCACTCCACCTCATTCGTGTCCGTGATCCCAGCGTTCTGAAGCCCCTCAGAGTTCTCGGGACTCTTGGGGTTCTCTGAGGTCCCGGGGCCCTGAGCGTTCTCGGGCCCCTCAGACGTCCCGAAGATCTCGGGGTTCTCGGAGCTCGCAGGGTTCCCGGGCCCTTCCGGACTCCCCGCGCTCGCGGTGTTCCCAGTGCTCCCGGTGGTCCCGGCGCAGCGACGACACCCAGAGCTTTCGGGGGTCTCGGGGTTCTTGGGGGTTGTGGTGTTCCCGGCGTCGATCAGGGACCACGGGTTGTTGGTGAGGTCGTAGGCGAGGAAGAACCACACCTGGCGGAACTTCGGGTCCCCGTTGTCCCCCCACCGGTCCGCCAAAGTGTCGATCAGCGCCAACCCCCGCCCCGTCGCGGTTCCCGCTTCGATGTCAGCGAACGTGGCGGCGGTGAAGGTGCCCTTGTCCTGGGGCAGGCGGCTGCCCTGGTCCCGGCAGGTCAGCGTCATCCCCTTCGCGCCCCGGTCGATGGTGAGCGTGTAGGTACTGCCCCGCTCACTCGACCGGCTGTGCTTGATGGCGTTGTTCGCCAGCTCGCTGCCCAGGAGGGTGAACAGGAACTGGTACTCCTCACACCGCTCGGCCGCGCTGGTGTCCAGGAACGCGCGAACCAACGGCATGAGTCCGGGGAGTCCGGCGAAGGAGTACTGGCGCTTGCGGTAGGGGGGTCCGACGGTGCGGGAGAAGTAGTGCGAGTGGAACGGCTTGATGAAGCTCGCCACCGGAGCCACCACTTCGCGGTGGGCGAGTTCGGGGGAGAACGGCGGCGCGGGCCTCACGAGGTCACCACCAAACGCCGCAACCCGGCGAGCACGGCCCGCAGGACTTCCGCCGGGACCGCGTCGATGGGCCTGCGGGGCGAGGGGATGACCGGGCTCCAGGAGCGGGACGGGTGGTGGCGGCGGGGGTTCGCGGCGAAGGGGCGCACACGGGCCGCCTGCCTAGGGCGAGGGCGACGTATCGCCTCGGAAGCGAGGTAGCGGGTACACGCCAGCTCGCAGAGTTTCAGGTAACGGGGCGCCATCAGCGCACACCTCCGGTACGGACAGTGCCGGGCGGGAGACCCAACAGGGATTTCGAGTTAGCATCATCATGGAACCTGAATTTCCGATTTTCAAGGCCATGCTGAAATCCCGTCCGGGAAATCCATGAATGTCCAGTTCGGCGGACCGAAGGATCTAGGATTTGGTGTGCGACCAGCGACCGGGAGAGCGATGACGCAGCGATACAGCCCCACCGTCCGCCGCCGACGCCTGTCTGATGAGCTCCGACGACGTCGTGATGCCGCGCGGATGACCCTCGATGAAGCAGCACCAGCTGCCGAAATGTCGCGCACCACCATCAGCAACATCGAGTCCGGGGTGAAGAAACGCCCCCAGGTACATGAAGTGCGGGCTCTGCTCGATGCCTACCGGGTGACTGACGAGCGGGAACGTGAGGAGATTCTGAATCTGGTCCGCCAGTCACGCGAGAGCGGGTGGTGGACACGCTACAGAGATGTCCTGTCTGGCAAGTTCATCGGCTTCGAAGCCGAAGCGAGCGTGATCAGCACCTGGGAGCCCCTCGTGATCCCGGGTCTTCTCCAGGTTCCGGAGTACTCGCGAGTACTGGCCAAGGCCGCGAAGGTTGGCGATGAGCACAGTGTTCAGCGTGCGGTCGACGCTCGGATCGAAAGACAGAGAATCCTCAATACAGACCCTCCTGAACTGTGGGCCGTGTTCTCCGAAGGGGCGCTGAACGCTCTGTCAGCTGACCACCCCGATACGCTCAAGCGGCAGGTGGAGTACTTGCTGGAGGTCGCATCGTTGGCGACGACCACCATCCAGATGACCCCTGCGTACCGTCTGAGCCCAGGGCTTGGCGGCCCGTTCGTGATCATGGACTTCCCTGAGGCAGTTGACCCGTCGATCGTCTTCCTGGAGACGGATACCGACGGGCTGTACTTGGAGGAACCAGATGAGGTAGCGCGGTACCGCAACGTCTTCGGCCATCTGCGGATCGCGGCGCTCACACCAGATGAGACCGTGAAACGCCTGACAGAAATGATCACCTAGGAACCGATGATGAACTCAACCATCCCGAACGACCTGTTCCGCAAGTCCTCCTACAGCCAGCCTCAGGGACAGAACTGCATCGAGGTCGCTGACCTCCCCGGAGTGTCCGCTGTACGAGACACCCAAAACCGCGAGCTCGGCCACCTCCTGTTCAGCGCGACTGAGTGGCAGGCAGCGCTGAGCACCGTCACTCGCTCATAGCAAGCAGAGGGGTCCAGTGAGTGCACCTGGGCCCCTCCACGTCTCGACATCCGAGGGGCGCCGCTCACCTCTGCTATGCGTATGTTGATCAGGCTCCACGGTTCGCAACTGGAACGGGATTCGAGTCGTCTTCCTCTGCACACAGGGCGTAGAAGCGGGCAGAACTGAGCATGAGCCAGTCAGCACCCCCACCCCAACGGAGGTCCCTCTCATGCGCCCCCACACCCACGAACTCACCTTCCGCAAGAGCAGCTACAGCGGCGGTAACGGCAACTGTGTCGAAGTTGCCGACCTCCCCGGTGAGCACCTGGTCCGTGACACCCAGAACCGTGACCACGGCACCCTGGGGTTCGCCGGGCCCGAGTGGGCCGCTGCCCTTGGCGCCATCCGCACCGACCAGGTGTAGACCCCCGGCGCCCGACAGGCCCAGACCGCATCCGGTCTGGGCCCGCTGGGTGCCAGGGGCCGGGGCCTCTTCCTCCGCGCACGGGACAGAACATGCGTCGGTCCCTCAGAGGAGACTTCACGTACCGGAACGTGCGGACACGGGAGCGGCCCCCGACCCGCGCGGTGGTGGATTCAACGGGTCCTCGCAACACCTCGTTGATTGAGACGAGTGTAGGCAGACGCTCGGCTGGAGTTTCCCAGCCGAGCGTCTTGCGTGGCCGACCGTTCAGCTCCTGAGCCACACGCTCCAGATCCAACCGGCCAAGCACTGACAGATCCGTGCCCTTGGGAAAGTACTGCCGCAGCAGCCCGTTCGTGTTCTCGTTCGACCCCCTCTGCCATGGCGAGGCCGGATCGCAGAAGAACACCGGCACCCCCGTAGCCACGGAGAATTTCTTGTGGCCAGCCATCTCGCTGCCCTGGTCCCAGGTCAATGACCCGCGCAGATGCTCGGGCAACGCGGTGATCAGTTCGCTCAGAACGCCTCCGACCGCCTCGGCGGTGTGCTCGCCGGGCAGGTGGCCGAGCATCACGTACCGGGTGGAGCGCTCGACCAGGGTGATGATCGCGGACTTGTTGTGCGCCCCCGTGATCAAATCCCCTTCCCAGTGCCCAGGAACGGCACGGTCTTCGATCTCGGCGGGACGCTCGCTGATCATCACCATCGGGTCGGTGAACCGGCTCTGCCTGTGCTCGGGGGAGCGGCGGGACTTGCGTCGGATACGGCCGGTGCGCAAAGCGGCGGCGACCTCGCGCTTGAGCCCGCCACGGGCCTGGACATAGAGCGCTTGGTAGACCGTCTCGTGGCTCACACGCATCTCCTGGTCCTCGGGGTGGTCCTGGCCGAGCCGGTTGCTGATCTGCTGCGGTGACCATCGCTTTCGCAACCCCTGGGCGACGTAGTCGCGCAAAGGGCCGGGCTCTGCCAGTTTGGCGCCTTTGGGACGCGCCCGCCGGGCGACCGTTCGGCGCTGGGCCGTGTAAGCGCCGTAGGAGCCGTCGGTGTCGCGGTGATGGTCCAGCTCACGCTTGATCGTGGAGGCGGGACGTCCCAGGTCGCGGCCGATCGCTCGCAGGCTCCACCCCGCCCGGTCAAGGTCGGCGATCCTCTCGCGCTCGGGCAGGGCCAAAAATCGCGGATGCACCTGGCGTTCGAGTGCGTCCATCACCGGTTGCGGGGTGGTCATGGACTCCATGATGGTCTGCCCGGTGGAGTAGTTCACCCGGCGGCCATCAGCGTAGATCCTTGAGTTGCCGGACTTGCGTACCCCGCGGTCCCAGTCTTTGGCGGTGCGCTCGTTGATCCCGGCCCTGCGGGCGGCCTCTTGGCGAGGCACAGCGCTTTTACGCAGGCGGTGATACTCGCCTCGTGCTGGGTGGGGGCGTTGTCGTCGCTGGGAGCGCAGTCCTGCTTTGCGTGCCCACCCGAACGCGGTGTGGGGGTTGATGCCAAGGGAGCGGGCTGCGTCGGTGACGTTGCCGACCTCGGTCATCAGTTCCAGGAACCGTGTTCGCTGACGGTCCCGTTCTTCCTTCGAAAACGACACGGTGGCCGCAACCTCCTGAAAGTCAGGGTGTTGCGACCACCGCTAGAACCCACCGGTGCCGGGGGCCGCTGGGAGACGGGAGGGTCAGGCCCGCGGGGTGGTCAGACGCGCTCGGCGGTCCGCGCGGACTCGCTCCGGCGCGCCGCCGCGCGGCGGCGCGCCATGGAGATCAGCGGAATCATGGCCGCGACCAGCACCAGGACGTACAGGGTGATCGAGATGCCGCTGCCCACCAGGATCGACGGGTCGCCGGAGGAGGCGGCCAGCGCACGGCGGAACTCGGTCTCGGCGATCGGTCCGAGCACCACACCGATCAGGGCGGGGGCGACGGGGACCCCGAAGGTCCGCATCCCCAGCCCCAGCAGGGCGATCGCCAGCAGCATCACCAGGTGCGTGACGGAGGTGTTGATGGCGTACACCGCCAGGACCGAGAACAGCGTGATGCCCGCGTACAGGTACGGCTTGGGCAGCTTCAGCAGTTTGGCCCACAGCGGTGCGAACGGCAGGTTGATCACCAGCAGCAGCACGCTGCCGACCAGGAGGGACGCCAGCAGGGTCCAGACCAGGTCGGCGTTGCGCTCGAAGAGCACCGGCCCCGGCTGGAGTCCGTACTGCTGGAACGCGGCCAGCATGATCGCCGCCGTCGCCGACGTCGGAAGGCCCAGGCCCAGCAGGGGGACCATCGTGCCCGCCGCGCTGGAGTTGTTGGCCGACTCCGGTCCGGCGACACCCTCGATGGCGCCCTGGCCGAACTCGCTCTTCTCCCCGGTCCGGCGTTCGCGGCGCTCGGCCAGCTTGCGCTCCAGCCCCAGGGACAGGAAGGTGGGGATCTCGGCACCGCTGCCGGGGATCGGACCGAAGGCGCTGCCCAGCGCGGTGCCGCGCAGCCACGGCTTCCAGGAGCGGCGCAGGTCCCTGCGGCCCAGCCACGGTCGGCCGGTGCGGATCGCCGCGAAGTTGGGCGCCGACTTTCCTCGGGCCGCGATGTAGAGCACCTCACCGAGGGCGAGCAGACCCACGGTGACGATGACGATGTCGATCCCGTCCAGCAGACTGGAGGAGCCGAAGTCGAACCGGGCGGCCCCGCTCTGGCCGTCGATCCCGACGAACCCGATGGCCAGGCCGATGAGCAGTGACGCGATGCCGCGCACCACGGAGCCGGACACGACCGCGGCCACGGCCACGAACGAGAACACGGTCAGGGCGAAGTACTCACCGGGGCCGAAGTTGAGCGCGAACGCCACCATGACGGGGGCGAACAGCGCCACGACCAGCGTGCCGATGATGCTCGCCACGAACGAGCCGATCACGGCCGTGCCCAACGCCTGGGCGGCCCTGCCCTTGAGAGCCATCTTGTGGCCCTCGTAGGTGGTGGCGATCGACGACGCCTGACCGGGGGTGTTGAGCAGGATCGAGGTGGTGGCGCCGCCGAACATGCCGCCGTAGTACACACCGGCGAACAGGATGAACGCGCTGGTGGGGTCAAGGCGGAAGGTGACGGGCAGCAGCAGGGCCACCGCCATGGCCGAGCCCATGCCCGGCAGGACGCCCACGGCGGTGCCGAGCAGCACGCCGAGGAAGGCCCACATGAGGTTCTGGGGGGTCAGCGCGGCGGCCAACCCGTCCGCGAGGTTGATCAGTGTGTCCATCAGAGCACCATCTCCAGGAAGCCGCCCGGCAGGCTGAGGCCGAGGCCGAGCGAGAAGCCGACCTGGACCGCCGCGGACATCGACAGCGCCACGATCGCGTCACGCAGGTGGGCGCGGGCGCCGAAGGCGTAGGCCACGATCCAGAACAGCAGGGCACCCGCGAGCAGCCAGCCGAGGAACTCCAGCAGCGCGATGTGCACCACCAGCCCGGCCAGGACCAGCAGGACGGGGCGGCCCTCGAACCAGCCGAGGGCGGGGGCGGCGTCGCCCGTGTCGCGGTTGCGGAGGTTGACCACGGCCATGCACACGGCGGTGACCAGCAGCAGCACGCCCACGGTGCCGGGGAAGGCCCCGGGCCCGGGGCGGGTGGCGTTGGGCGGCGCCTCGATGGTGAGGCCGCCCCAGAGGGCGACGGCGCCCAGCACCGCGACCAGCGCGGGGATGATCCACGCGCTGGGGCCGCGCCAGACGGTGGTCTCGGGGTCGAGCGCCTCGGCCTGGGAGGGCTGGGCGTGGTCGCCCTCCTCGGCGGGGCTTGGGTCCTCGGCTCCGGCGGGCCGCTCGGTCGCCGCACGGGTTCCGGCGGCCTTGGTGGCCCCGGTGGTCCCGGAAACCTCGGTGGTCCCGGAGGCCTCAGCGGTCCCACCGGTCTTGGTGGCCACCGCCGTCTCCGCGTCCCCGGAAGTCGCGGCCGCACCTGTGGCCTCGGCGGCGCTCCCGGTCACGGCATTCTTCTCCGACCCGGCGGTCGCGCGGGTCTCGTCGGGCGTCACAGTCCCAGCTCCTTCACGGTCTCCTGGGTCAGGGCGACCTCCTCGGCGAGGAACTCCTCGAACTCGGCGCGCCCCTGGTAGGTGTCGGTCCACCGGTTGCGTTCCAGGGTGTCCGCCCACGACTCGGTGGCCAGCAGTTCGCCCACCAGCGCCTCCAGCTCGTCGGCCTCCTCATCGGACAGGCCGGGAGGGGCGATCACCCCGCGCCAGTTCGACATCTCCAGGTCGTAGCCGAGCTCGACCATGGTCGGGATGTCCACGCCGTCCAGGCGCTCGGGGGAGGACACGGCGAGCGCGCGCAGCGGGCCGTCGTCCTCGATCTGGTCGCTGAAGTCGCCCAGCGTGCCGAACCCGACCGCCGACGTTCCGGACAGCAGCGAGGTCAGGGTCTCGCCGCCGCCGGAGTAGGGGAGGTAGTTGATCTCCCCGGGCGAGATGCCCATCGACTGGGCGACCTGTGCGGCGAAGATCTGGTCGACGCCGCCCATGGAGCCGCCCGCCACGGGCAGGGTCCCGGACTTCTCGTTCCAGTCCTCGGCGAGGTCGTCGATGGTTTCGTAGGGCGAGTCCTTCGGGACGACGATCGCGAGGTACTCCGACGCCAGCTGGGCGATGGGGGTGGCGTCCTCCATCGTGTAGAGCGACCCGGTGGTCTCCACCGCGCCCACCATGCCCAGGCCGGTCATGGTCAGCACGTTGTCCTGGCCGTCGCGGCCCACGGTCTGGGCCAGCCCGATGGTGCCGCCCGCGCCCTCCGCGTTGCGGACCTCCACGTTGAAGCGCAGGTCCTCCTCGCGCAGGCCGTTCTGCATCTCGCGGGCCAGGGTGTCCCAACCGCCGCCGGGTCCGGCCGGTGCGATGAGCAGGACCTTCTCCTGGGCCCCGTCACCGGACGCGGCGCTCTGACGTACGTCGTACAGTGCCGTACCGACGAGGAGCAGGGCGCAGAGCCCTCCCGCCACGCGGAGCGGCACGCCACGATCGCGCATCGTCCTCTCCTTCCTGAGTGTCCGTGCACGTCTCCCGGTGCGCGGACGCAGGGGAGATCCAGACCACAGTGTGACGGCGGGCACGCCACTGTGAGGTCTTTGTTAAAACTGGAGTCATATTGGTCGTATTGTTCGTGAAGCCTGACGGCGAAGCCGTCCCCACGACGCCGACCTGCGCGTTCACCGGCCGGGAGATGTCTCCCCGGCCACTGGAGTGCCCATGAACCCACGCCCCGTTCCCGGTCGCCTCACACTCACCGGGTCCCTTTTCATTGGATATGTCTGCCTTCTGGCGGTGGCCCTCACCGTCATCGGCTCCCTCTGGGCGATCCACCTCAACCGGGAGACCGACCGCCAGTACGCCGAACGCGTGCTCACCGTCGCCCGGTCGGTCGCGGTCCTGCCCCAGGTCGTCGAGGGCCTCGGGGACCCCGACCCCTCCGAGGAGCTCGACCCCCTGGCCGACCGCATCTCCGCCGCCACCGGCGCGGACTACCTGGTCATCGCCTCACCCGACGGAACCCGGCACACCCACCCCGACAAGGAGCGCATAGGGGAGACGGTGTCCACCGCCCCCGGACCCGTCGTGAACGGCACCGAGTGGACGGGTGTGCAGGACGGCACCCAGGGCCGCACGGTGCGCGCGAAGATCCCCGTGTTCTCCGGCGGGGGCTCCGTCAACGGCGGCGACGCCCGGGGGGAGGTGATCGGGTACGTGTCCCTGGGCATCCTCGACTCCAGCGCCAGCACCGACGCCCGCGCCTCCATCCCGGTCATCCTCGCCGCCACGGTGCTCGTGCTGATCCTCGGCGTGGGCGGTTCGTGGGTGCTCTCCCGCCAGGTCCGCGCCAAGACCCACGGACTGGAACCGGCCGACATCACCGCCCTGCTGGAGAGCCGGGAGGCCCTGCTGTACGCGGTGCGCGAGGGCGTGCTCGCGGTGGACCGGGACGACCGGGTCCTGCTGGTCAACCAGCCCGCCCGCACCATGCTCGGCCTGCCCCGGGGGGTGGAGGGCCGCCGCCTGGACGAGCTCGGCCTCTCCGAGCGGGTCCGCGACATCGTGTCCGGCGCCGACCCGGGGGACGACCTCATCCTGCTCTCCGGGGAGCGCGTGCTGGTCGCCAACCGGATGCCCGTGCGCATCCGGGGCGAGGAGGCCGGGGCCGTGGTCACCCTGCGGGACCGCACCGAGGTGGACCGGCTCACCGGCGAACTCGACGGGGCGCGAACCGTGACCCGGGGGCTGCGCGCCCAGACCCACGAGTTCGCCAACCGGGTGCACACGGTCGCCGGGATGCTGGAGCTGGGCGCCCACGACGAGGCCCGCGCCTACCTGGCCGACCTCGCGGCCACGCACACGCGCACCTCCAGCGGGGTGGCCGAGCACGTCCGCGACCCCGCGCTGGCGGCGCTCACCCTGGCCAAGTCCGCGCAGGCCTCCGAGCTCGGCGTGGACCTGCGCCTGTCACCCATGACCAGCGTCCCGGTCTCGCTCAAGGGCGACCTGCGCTCCGACGCGCTGCTGACCCTGGGCAACCTGGTGGACAATGCCCTGGACGCGGTCACCCCGAACGGGTGGGTGGAGCTCATGGTGCGATTGCACACCCGGGCCGACACCGGGCTGCCCCACGACCTCCTGGAGATCCGGGTGACCGACTCCGGGCAGGGGGTGGCCGACGACCTGGCGGAGGAGATCTTCCGCTACGGGTTCACTACCAAGGCCTCCCGTGACGGGGGGACCCGTGGTCTGGGGCTGGCGCTGGTCAAGCAGGTGTGCGAGAGCAGAGGGGGAAGCATCGAGATGGAGGCACCCGACGCCGAGGAGGGCGCGGTGTTCACCGCCTGCCTGCCGGTGGTCACGGCGGGGGTGGGCCGGTGATCCGCGTGCTGGTGGTCGACGACGACGTCCGGGTGGCCCGCAACCACCAGGAGCTGGTGGAGTCGGTGCCGGAGTTCACGGTGGTGGGCGTGGCGCACACGGCGGCCGCCGCGCTGGCCCAGGTGCGCGGCCACCGCCCCGACCTGGTCCTGCTCGACCTCCACCTGCCGGACGCCTCGGGCATCTCGGTGATGCACACCCTGCGCTCGGCGACCGGCCACGGCGCGCCGCAGCCGGATTTCCTGATGATCACCGCGGTCCGCGACATCGCCCAGGTCCGCGCCGCCCTGCACGGCGGGGCCGTGCACTACCTGCTCAAACCGTTCCCGCTGAGCGCCCTGCGGGACCAGCTGGAGCGCTACGCGGTGGCGCGGCGCCAGATGGAGGGCGAGCGGCAGGCCACCCAGCAGGACGTGGACCGGCTGTTCGGGCTGCTGCGCCCGCCCGCCGCGCGGTCGCTGCCCAAGGGGCTGACCGCCGCCACCGTCGACCTGGTCGCGGGTGTGCTCCGTGAGGCCGAGGGCGAGGTCTCGGCCTCCGACGTCGCCGAACGCTCCGGGGTCTCCCGGGTGACCGCGCGCCGGTACCTGGAGCACCTGTGCGCGGACGGCCGGGCCGAGCTGCGGATGCGCTACGGTTCGGCGGGCCGCCCCGAGCACCTCTACCGCTGGGTCGCCTGACCCCGGGGCCGTCGGCCGTCGTTCGGGTACGTCCGGGTGCCTGGTGGTCATGGCACGCACACCGCCTCTCCTGGTCCGGTAGGCCCAGTGTCTCCGGCGAAGCCGGGTTACCGGCGGGTTTCCACAGCCCCGAACGGACCGATGGCACGGTGGCGCGGAGCCGCCGGAACGTCGGTGGCGCGTGTCACACTCGGAGCATGCTCGATCACCTAGGAATCCAGGTCGCCGACCCCGAAGCCAGCACCGCCTTCTACGATGCCGTCCTCGCCGCCCTGGGGCACCGGCGTGTCCTCCAGTTCGGGCCGGTCATCGGCTACGGCACGGAGGAGCCCCAGTTCTGGATCTCCCCCAGCGAGACGGAGGGGCCCGCGCGGGAGTCGCACATCGCCTTCCGCGCACCGGACCGGGCGACGGTCGACGCCTTCTTCGCGGCGGCTGTCGCCACCGGCGCCGAGGTGCTGCACGAGCCCCGGGTCTGGCCCGAGTACCACGAGCACTACTACGGGGCCTTCGTCCGCGACCCGGACGGCAACAACGTGGAGGCGGTCAGCCACGTACCGGGCTGACCGGCGGTCCCGCGTGCGCGGATTCCCGGCGCGGCGGGTCGGTGGGGGCGGACCGCAGATCGCCGACCGGACGGCACGGGCCCGGGACCGGAACGCCCCGGGCCCGTGGTGTCAGGGGGCGCCCGCTCCCGAACGGGCTCCGGTCCGTGACGTGCTCCGCCCCGTGGCCAGCTCGGCGGCGCGCACGGCGCTGGTGAGGGCCACCTCGCCCAGCAGTCCCGGGGCAGCCACGGCGTCACCGGCCAGGTAGACGCCGTCCCCGCGGTCGATGGCGGGCCGGTCCCGCCAGGTGGTGCCCGGCAGGTCCAGCGCCCCGGTGCGACCCCGGGCCACCTGGTCCCGGCGCCAGGTGAGCCGGTCACGCCATCCCGCCAGGGCGGTGTCGAGCAGCGCCTCCAGTCGCGCGGTGGTCGCGGCGCGCGACTCCCCGGGCCGTACCGGCAGCTGTGCCTGGACCAAGTCCTCCCCGGCCGGAGCGAGGGTGGGGTCCACGACGCTGTAGCGCTCCAGGAACCCGCACTCGTCGGAGTCGAACACCAGGAACGGGTCCCCGGCGCGCCGCCGGACCCCCAGGTCCACCATGAGCGTGTGGCCGCTCTCCCAGGTCAGGGAGGGGTCTCCGAGCAGGGCGCGCGCGGAGTCCAGGGACGTGGCGACGATGGTCGCCCCCTCGGGCCGTCCCTCGGCCCGGGCCTCCAGTTCGATCCGTACCCCGGCCTGCCGGGCCCGCGCCGCGAGGTGGTCCACCAGGGCGGTCCAGCCGCCCACCACGTACCGGGGGGAGGGCAGGCCCGGCCGGGTCACGCGCAGGAAGCGGTCCCAGACGAAGGCGGCCGACAGTCGCGCGGGCTCCGCGTCGAAGAGTGCCACCCCCATCATGTTGCCCACCGCGCGGGCGGACGCGGCCCCCAGCGCCTCTTCGGCCCACGAGCCGAAGTCTCGGTCGTGCGGGGCGCGCAGCCTCCGGCGCGCGGCGGCGCGGAGCACCGCCGCGGGCGGCCCGCCGACGCTGCCCCGGTACCGCCAGCGCACCCCCAGCGAGGCCCTCAGTGAGATGGTCCTGGCGGGCGGGACCAGGTCCCGCGCGCGCAGCCACGCGTAGGGCGCCGAGTCGGAGTACAGCACGTGCGGGCCGTCGTTGGCCACGTACGGCGGTGCGGTGGAGCGGGCCCGCCCGCCCAGGGTCCGGTGCGATTCCAGCAGGGTGACGTTCGCGCCGAGTTCGGCGCTGGCGATGGCCGCGGTCAGTCCGGCGAGGCCACCGCCCACAACGGTGATGTCCATACCCCTAGGACGGGTCGGCGGTCCGCAGACGTGACATCTTGTCGGGGTTGGCCATCAGGTACACGTGCCGGACCCGGTCCTCGAAGACGTCCAGGGCCAGCAGCAGCACCGGAACCCCCCGCGCGCTCACCACCGCCGCCGGGCCGCCGTTCACCTCGGTGACCTCCATGGAGAGTTCCGCCATGGTGTCCGCGCCCACGGACCGCAGGAAGCGCGTGACGTTGCGCTCCTCGGTCACCGAGGTGAGGAACCGGCCCACCTTCCGGGGGCCGTGCAGCACCCGCAGCGGGGCCCGGGCCTTGCCACCGCCGTCGCTGACCATGGTGGCGTCCTCGGCCAGCATGCCCGTGAGCCCGTCCAGGTCGCCCTCCAGGCAGGCCCGGAGGAAGCGTTCGGTCATGCGGCGGCGCTTCGGGCGGTCGGCCTCGAAACGTGGGCGGCGTTCGCGCACGTGGTCGCGGGCGCGCCGGGCCAGCTGGCGGGTGGCCTCCTCACTGCGCCCGATGACCTCGGCGATCTCGGCGTAGGGGAGCTGGAAGGCCTCGTGCAGGACGAACACGGCGCGCTCCAGGGGGCTGAGCGTCTCCAGCACCACCATCAGCGCGAACTCCACCGAGTCGGCGAGCTCGGCGCGCTCGGCGGCGTCGGGCAGGTCGCTGACGGGTTCGGGCAACCACTCGCCCACGTAGGACTCGCGCTGGGTGCTGGCTTTGCGCAGCCGGTCGATGGCCAGCCGGGACACCACGGTGACCAGGTAGGCGCGGGGGTTGTCGACCGTGCCGACGGGCACCCCGGACCACCGCAGCCACGCCTCCTGGACCACGTCCTCGGCGTCGGCGGCGCTCCCGAGGACCCGGTAGGCCACCCCGTTGAGCAGCGGGCGATGGGATTCGAAGACCTCTGTCGTCGTCATGTCAGGACAGACGTATCACCCTTCGCCCTCCGTGACACGTCAGGCGGAGGCCGTTCGGAGCGGGGCGCTTGCCTCGTGGGGGGACCGGCCCTAGGTTGGCGCGATCGGGAACGTCGGTGAGAGGGGTGGCGGTTGTACGTCCTACGTGAGTGGAACCGGGGCGACACCGACCGGTTGCTGGAGGCCTTCGCCTGGGACGAGTTGGCCCGTCAGGAGCCCGAGGTGCCGCGTACGCGCGACCAGGCTCTGGAGTGGATCGACCGGAGGCCGGTCCTTGCCGCGGAGGGCGACGTCCACGGGTTCGCGGTGGTCGACGGGACGGACCGCGTGTTGGGGCACGCGCAGCTCGGCGTCACCAGCCGCAGGCACGGTCTGGGGTGGCTGTCGTACTGGACGCACCCGGCCGAGCAGGGCCGGGGTGTGGCCTCGGCCGGGGCCGACCTGGTGGCCCGGTTCGCCTTCGGGGAGCTGGGCCTGTTCCGGGTGGAGACGGGGCACCGGCTGAACAACCCGGGGTCGTGTGTGGCGGCGCGCCGGGCGGGGTTCCGGCCGGAGGGGATCGAGCGGGCCAAGCTCCGCTACGGAACCTCGCGCTTCGACACCGGGACCCACGCGCGTCTGGTCACGGATGCGGTCGAGGGTGTGGCGGAGGGGGTCTGCGGGGGCTGAGCACACGAAACGCGGGGCACGGTGGGTGATCACCGTGCCCCGCGTGGTTCCCGTTCCGGGAGTCTCGACTACCAGTCGAAGACGGAGATGCCGGAGGTGCTGGTGCTGTTGATGACGTTGCAGCCCTCGGAGCTGAAGCCGGCGAAGGAGATGACGTCGGCGCAGATCGGCACCGTGATGTTCTGGATGTGGGCGTTGTTGTCCGCGGCGGCGGTGCCGGTCATGGCGCCCAGGGCGAGGCCGGTGGCGAGGAGGAGACCGGAGACGGCGGTGATGCGCTGCATGGTGTGTATCCCTTTCGGTTGGTGTTGCGCTGGTGAAACTGGAAGGTCTGAAGAGGGGGCCCGCGACGGCTGGCCTAGTCGTGGACGGCGATGCCCGAGGTGGAGTTCCAGTCGACGACGTTGCAGCCGCTGGCGCTGAAGCCGGAGGCCTTGAGGACGTCGAGGCAGACCGGGATGGTGATGTTCTGGATCTGGGCGTTGTTGTCGGCCGCGGCGGTCCCGGTCAGGGCTCCGAAGGCGAGGCCGGTGGCGAGGACGAAACCGGAAACCTTGGCGATACGGGTCATGGTGGTTACCTTTCGGAAGTGCAAAACAGGTTGGCTGCGGCCGCCGGAATTAACTTAGCGTAGCTAGGCACGTGCTTGAAGTGATTTCCGGGAAGATTCCAGAGTTTCCCTGGAGATTCTTCGGCTTCGGGTCGGACATGGCGGGCATGTCGCCACACGGAACCCGTCCGCGTTACACAAACGAAAGCGTGCCTGGATCAGAGTTCTGGCAAATGCATCGGAATCCGACCATGCACGACATGAACCGACGTGGTGGTGCCAAACCGGACAAGAAAAAGGGGCCCGCACGGTCTCACCGTGCGGGCCCCGCTGTTCGGAAGGGGTTCGGCTACCAGCCCTGCTGCTGTCCGTAACCCGGGTACTGCTGCCCATAGCCGGGCTGCTGGCCGTATCCCGGCTGTTGCTGCTGCCCGTAACCCGGGTACTGCTGCTGGTCGTAGCCGGGGTACTGCGGCTGCTGGCCGTAGCCCTGGCCGTAACCCGCGTACGGGTCCGGCTGCTGGGCGCCCGTGGGGTGCTGCTGGTAGGCCTGCTGCTGGCCGGACTGGTCCTGCGCCACCTGCTGCTGGGCCTGCGGCGCCTCGGCCCCGGACTCCTTCGTCGACCCGGTGTCCGGGCGGAAGATGAACAGACGCGCGGCGGCGGACTCACCGGTCTCGCTCGGGGTGATCAGCTCCAGACGCCACCCGGCCTCCTCGATGCCCTCGAGGATGCGGGTCAGGCCCGGCCGCAGCTTGCTGGACGCCTCGTCGTAGGCGTTGACCTCCAGCTGGATGATGAACATCCGACGCTTCTGCTGTGCGGCGACCTTGGCGTGCTCGACGACAGTGCTGTCCCTCACGACCTGCGTGACGCTCATGAATAACCGTACCCATCTGCTCTGCGGAGCTGCTTCACCCGTCGGGTTCGTTCCCGGTCGCCCGCGTCCACCGTGACGGGATTCCGCCGGGCTCCGCCCCCATCATGCCTCCTATGAGGGCATCTGGCCACAGAGGCCCGGAACCGCCGACAAGGGCGGGAACCGCCGGGGGCACCGGGGGCGCCGCGCGGGCACCCCCGGTGCCGCACCGGGAACCGGCGGTCCGGAGCCCGGGCCGCCGAACGGGTTCGCTATCCGGCGGCGGCGCGGACCGCCTCCACGACCGGCGTGCCGCCGTTCACCAGGTTCAGGACCCGCTTGGCCGTCCCCGGCTCGTCCAGCAGTGCCACGATCACCGCGGCCACGTCGTCCCGCGTCACCGAGTCGCGCTCCACGTCCTCGCCCAGGTCCACCTGGCCGGTTCCGGCCTCGTCGGTCAGCCGGCCGGGCCGCAGGATCGTCCAGTCCAGGTCGAGGTCGTGCTCGCGCAGGTCGTCGTCGGCCGCCTTCTTGGCCGCCACGTACGCCGCCCACACCTCGTCGGAGCCCTCGGGAACCGGCTGGTCCACGTTGATCGCGGAGACCTGCACCAGGCGGCGCACCCCCGCCAGGGCCGCCGCGTTCGCGGTCAGGGACGCCGCCTTGTGGTCCACCGAGGTCTTGCGGGCCGCGCCGCTGCCGGGCCCGGCGCCGGCGGCGAACACCACGGCGTCGGCGCCCATGATCCTCTCGGTCAGCTCGGTGACCGTGGCCTTCTCGAGGTCGATGACGACCGGCTCGGCTCCGGCGTCGACGACGTCCTGGGTGTGGTCGGGGTTGCGGATGAGGGCGACGGGCTGGTCACCGCGTGCTGCCAGGAGCCTGGCCAGCCGCAGCGCGATCTTCCCGTGTCCACCGGCGATGACGATACGCATGAGGGAAGCGTAGGGCCTGGGAGGCCGACGCACCGGGGACGACCCCCGGGCGGCGACGGTGAACTTCCCGACGCCGCCCGGGGGAATACCCCCTGACCGATGGCGGGGGTCAGGGCGCCGTCACTCCACGGTCCACGTGTCACCGCTGGACAGCAGGGCCGCCAGGTCGCCCGCGCCCTGGCGGGTGCGGGCCTCCTCCACCTGCGCGTTGAGCATCTCGTCGTAGACCGGCCGCCGCACGTCCCGGAACACCCCGACCGGCACGTGCTCGAAGGCGGGCTGGTCGAGCCTGGACAGTGCGAACGCGTACCCCGGGTCCGGGCGGTGGGCGTCGTGCCGGATCAGCCGGTCCTCACCGACCGACGCCGTGTCCACGACCTCCAGCCCGCCGAAGCCGTCCGCGACCACCCCCCGGTCCGGTCCCAGCCGGAGCGGCTCGCCGTGTTCCATGCGCAGCAGCCGCAGGTCCCGTGAGGTCGGGTCCTTCAGCGGCTCGAAGGCGTCGTCGTTGAAGATCGGGCAGTTCTGGTAGATCTCCACGAACGAGGCGCCGGGGTGGTCCGCCGCCGCGCGCAGCACCGAGGTCAGGTGTTTGCGGTCGGAGTCCACGGTCCGCGCGACGAAGCCCGCCTCCGCGCCCAGGGCCAGCGACACCGGGTTGAACGGGTGGTCCAGCGACCCGGTCGGCGAGGACTTGGTGACCTTCCCGGTCTCGGAGGTGGGGGAGTACTGGCCCTTGGTCAGCCCGTAGATCCTGTTGTTGAACAGCAGGATGTTGATGTTGACGTTGCGGCGCAGCGCGTGGATCAGGTGGTTGCCGCCGATCGACAGCCCGTCGCCGTCCCCCGTGACCACCCACACCGACAGGTCCGGTCGGCTGGCGGCCAGCCCCGTCGCGATCGCCGGGGCACGCCCGTGGATCGAGTGCACGCCGTACGTGCTCAGGTAGTAGGGGAACCGGGAGGAACAGCCGATCCCGGACACCATCACGATGTTCTCGCGCGGCACCCCCAGCTGGGGCAGGAACGACTGGAAGGCGGCCAGGACGGCGTAGTCGCCGCACCCGGGGCACCAGCGGACCTCCTGGTCGGACTTGAAGTCCTTCGCCCGGTACTCGGTGTCGGTCCGGGGCACCAGACGCAGCCCGGCCGGGGCCCGGCCCGGGAGCGCGCCGTTCGTGTCGTCAGTCACGGTCGATGACCTCCCGCAGCACGTCAGCGAGCTCTTCGGCCTTGAAGGGCAGCCCGCGGACCTTGTTGTAACCGATCACGTCCACCAGGAAGCGGCCGCGCAACAGCAGCGACAGCTGGCCCAGGTTGATCTCCGGGACCACCACCCGGTCGTAGCCCCGCAGGACCTCGCCCAGGTTGGCGGGGAAGGGGTTGAGGTGGCGCAGGTGCGCCTGGGCGACCCGGCCCCCCGCACGGCGCACGCGGCGCACCGCGGCGGTGATCGAACCGTGGGTGCCGCCCCAGCCCAGTACGAGCACGTCGGCGTCGCCCGTGGGGTCGGACACCTCCAGGTCGGGGATGTCCCGCGCGATGGCGTCCACCTTGGCCTGCCGGGTGCGGACCATCAGGTCGTGGTTGTCCGGCGTGTAGGAGATGTCGCCGGTCCGCGCGTGCTTCTCGATCCCGCCGATCCGGTGCTCCAGGCCCGCCGTGCCCGGAACCGCCCAGGGCCGGGCCAGGGTCAGGTCGTCACGCAGGTACGGAAGGAAGGTGCCGTCCGGGCCGTTGGGCTCCGTGGCGAAACCGGGGTCGATCACCGGCAGGTCCGCGACCTCCGGTAGCCGCCAGGGCTCGGAGCCGTTGGCCAGGTAGCCGTCGGACAGCACGATCACCGGGGTCCGGTACCGCACCGCCAGCCGGACCGCCTCCAGGGCCGCGTCGAAGCAGTCGGCGGGGGAGGAGGGCGCCACCACCGGCACCGGCGACTCGCCGTTGCGCCCGAACAGCGCCATCAGCAGGTCCGTCTGTTCGGTCTTGGTGGGCATGCCGGTACTGGGCCCGGCCCGCTGCACGTCGACCACGACCAGCGGGAGCTCCGTCATCACCGCCAGACCCACGGCCTCCTGCTTGAGCACCATGCCCGGGCCGGAGGTGGTCGTGACCCCGAGGGAACCGCCGAACGAGGCGCCGACGGCCGCGCCGACACCCGCGATCTCGTCCTCGGCCTGGAACGTGCGCACGCCGAACCGCTTGTGCCGGGACAGCTCGTGCAGGATGTCCGAGGCCGGGGTGATCGGGTACGAGCCCAGGAACAGGGGCAGGCCCGACCGCTCGGACCCGGCGATCAACCCGTAGGCGGTGGCCAGGTTCCCGGTGATGTTGCGGTAGGTGCCCGGCGCGAGCCTGGCCGGTCTGACCTCGTAGGAGACGGCGAAGTCCTCCGTCGTCTCGCCGAAGTTCCACCCGGCCCGGAACGCCGTGAGGTTGGCGGCGAGGATCTCCGGCCGACTCGCGAACTTGGACTCCAGGAACGAGGTGGTCCCCTCCGTGGGCCGGTTGTACATCCACGACAGCAGCCCCAGGGCGAACATGTTCTTCGCGCGCTGGGCGTCCTTCTTCGACAGCCCCGACCCCTCCAGGGCGGCCACCGTCATCGAGGTGAGGCCCACCGCGCTGACGTGGAAGCCGTCCAGGGTGCCGTCGGTGAGGGGGTCGGTCGCGAATCCGACCTTGGCGAGGCTGCGCTTGGTGAACTCGTCGGTGTTGACGATGACGGTCGCTCCCCCGGGCAGGTCCCCGAGGTTGGCCTTCAGGGCGGCGGGGTTCATCGCCACGAGCACGTCCGGGGCGTCGCCCGGCGTCACGATGTCGTGGTCGGCGAAGTGGAGCTGGAAGCTGGAGACCCCGGGCAGGGTCCCGGCGGGGGCCCGGATCTCGGCGGGGAAGTTCGGCAGGGTCGAGAGGTCGTTGCCGAACGACGCGGTCTCCTGGGTGAAGCGGTCTCCGGTCAACTGCATCCCGTCGCCGGAGTCCCCGGCGAACCGGATGATGACCCGGTCGAGCTGTTGTATCCGTTTGGCCACTGAGATCGACGACCTCCTTGGTCAGCCGCCGGTCGTGACGGGCGGCGGCGCTGTGGTGTCTGTCCCCGGCCGAAGCTCGCGGTCACGGGCCGGGTGCCTGGATCGGGGTCAGGGGACGGCGCGGCCCCACACGCCCCGGGTGCGCCAACCCGGGTGGTGTCCTCACGGCCGTCGGCCGTGACGAGGGCCACGCTCGCACTATAGGTCGTCGCCCTCCCGCGGACGCGGGGCGGGTGGCCATTGTCACAGCCGCTCCGCGTCCGGGCTGGAAGGGGGATGTGACCGACAGCTGGTCACATGGGGAACGCAAGACGCCGACCCGCACGTTTGTCACCATGTACGCATCCATAGCCGGGCAGCGGCCAAGAGCGGAAGGAGGGCCGCGTGCACGTCAACGCGATCCGCGCGGTCGGTCTCTTCGTCGGCGCCTCGGTGCTCGCCGTCGTCGTCGGCTGGCTGTGCGGGGCGGAGAAGGGCGTGCAGGCCTCGGTGGCGCTGGTCGCCTGCGCCGCGATCCTGGTCTACCTCTTCGGGAACTCCCTCGCGTTGCGGGCCATGCGGGCCCGGCCGGTCAGCGAGATCGAACGGCCCGAGCTCTACCGGATGGTGCGGGAGCTGGCCACCGCCGCGAGACAGCCCATGCCCCGGCTCTACCTGTCCCCGATCCGCTCGCCCAACGCCTTCGCGACGGGGAACAGCCCGCGCAGGGCGGCCCTGTGCTGCACGACCGGGCTCCTGCGCGCCCTCGACGAACGCGAGCTGCGCGGGGTCCTGGCGCACGAGCTGGCGCACATCCGCTCCTACGACACGCTGATCAGCTCGGTGGCGGCCACCCTCACCGCCCTCATCACCGCCCTGACCGCGGTTTCCTTCCTACTTCCCCTGGGGGACTCCGAGGAGACCGACCTGCCCAACCTCCTGGGCGGCCTGATGATGGCCGTGCTGGCCCCGCTGGCGGCGGTGGTCGTCTATTTCGGTGTGGGTCGTGCGCGGGAGTTCCGGGCCGACGAACGGGCCGCGGAGATCACCGGCGACCCGTTGGGGCTGGCCTCGGCACTGCTCAGGCTGGAGGAGGGGAACCGTGAGCACCCCCTGCCCCGGGAGCGCGCCCTGCTGGCCGCCTCCCACCTGATGACGACCAACCCGTTCCCGGGGGGCGTGGGGCGCCTGTTCGCCGCGCACCCGCCGGTCGAGGAGCGGGTGCGGCGCCTGCGCGAGCTCCGCCGCAGATGGGACCTGGGCTGAGGGCGCCGGGAGAAGTCGTCAACGGGGGCGGCACCGGAAGCCTGCACACCACCGGTCGGCCCCGGCCGCGAGGGTGAGCCAGTCGGTGGGGATGGCCGCGCCGAGGACCTCGGCGATGAACACGCTGCCCAGGTGCACCACGGCGGTGG
>NZ_JBEYHA010000073.1:0-21515 GCF_040635075.1 Nocardiopsis sp. NPDC007018 | reverse complement strand
GGCCAGCACCGCGACGATCAGCAGGAGCGCCCCCTGGGTGACCCGCCACGCGGTGTGCACCAGGTCGGCGGCACCGGCCGCCGCCCCGCCCGCGCGGGCCCCGCTCCCCCTACTCGGCGGGGGCGGGATCGCTGTCGTCGACGTGCAGGTCGACACCCTGGATGCTCTTGGGCACCAGGGAGACCGCGACGAACGAGATCACCGACAGGCCGATGATGTAGACGCCGATGGTCCAGGAGACCCCGTACGCCGACAGCAGCATCTCGGCGATCATGGCGGCGAAGGCGCCGCCGAGGATGGCGCCCAGGGCGTAGCCGATGGACACGCCCGAGTAGCGGACCTCCGCCGGGAACATCTCCGCGTACAGCGCCGACTGGGGGCCGTAGCTCAGGCCGAAGGTCAGTGTGAAGACGAAGACGCCCAGGAAGTACATGTAGATGTCGCCGGTGTCGACCAGGAACCACATCGGGACCGCCCACGCGGCGAGCAGGACGTAACCGATCTGGAAGGTGCGCACCCGGCCGATCCGGTCACAGATCCAGCCGCCGTACAGGGTGGAGATCAGCCAGCCGAAGGAGGCCAGGGCGGTGGCCAGCAGAACCGGGCCCCGCTCCATGCCGAGCCCCATCTCCTCCACCGGACGCGACGCGTAGGTGGCGAGGAACGCGATCACCAGGTACCCGGCGGCGTTGTTGGACACGAAGATCAGCGCGGAGAGCACGACCTCCTTGGTGTTCTTCCGGAACAGCTGGCCGAGCGGGGCGGACGACTTGGCGCGGCGGTTCTGCATCACCTTGAAGACCGGCGACTCCTCCACGGTCTTGCGGATGAGGTGGCCGATGATGATCAGCAGGAAGGACAGCAGGAACGGGATGCGCCAGCCCCATTCGAGGAAGGCGTCCTGGCCGATCGCCGTGGTGATGCCCCACAGGACCAGGGTCGCCAGGATCATGCCGCAGGGGACGCCGATCTGCGGGTAGGCGCCGAAGAAGCCGCGCTTGTCGACCGGCGCGTGCTCCACGGACATCAGGGCGGCGCCGCCCCACTCGCCACCGGCGGAGAAGCCCTGTGCGATGCGCAGGAGGATGAGCAGGACCGGCGCGGCCATGCCGATCTGCGCGTAGGTGGGCAGCAGACCGATGGCGCAGGTCGCGACACCCATCATGACGAGGGTGAACACCAGGATTCTCTTGCGGCCGAACCGGTCCCCGAGGTGTCCGGCCACGATCGCGCCGAGGGGGCGGAAGAGGAAGGAGATCCCGATGGTCGCGAAGGAGAGCACCTGCGCCACGCCGGGGTTGGCGTCGGCCAGCGGCGCCATGAAGAGGGGTGCCAGTACCAAGCCCGCGGCCTGGGCGTAGATGAAGAAGTCGTACCACTCGATGGTGGTCCCGACCATGGTCCCCGCGAGGACCTTGCGCTTCTCCTTGGGGTCGAGTGTTCCACCGGGTCCTGGGACCGTGGCGTCGGAAGTCGCCATTGCTGCTCCGTAGGTTCTCTACCGGCCGGGGGGCCGAGTTCTCTGCCGGGCCCGTGTCGTCGGCCCCCTGCCCGTAGACGGAACGGTGGATACCGGGACAGATCACGAGCCCCAGCACACCATGCCATGTGATGCAGTGCACTTTCTACACTGGGGCTCACTTTTCCCAGCTAGATACACCTGTACTGACCGAACGGTCGGTGGGGAACCCCCTCTGACGAGGGAGGCTGGCGGTTCGCGACCAGCCGGTCACGAACCGGAGAACCCCACGCTTGGTCCACCTGGTGAGACGCCTCGTCGCCCCGGCTCGCCCTCATGCCGACTCGTCGACGTGTCGACTCGTCGTCACGTCGATCGGAGACGACTCCCGGTCGGCACCCGCCGGGGTCACAGCAGCTCCTTCAGGTACGCGCCGGTCCGGCTGTCCGGCACGGACGCGATCCGCTCCGGGGACCCCTGGGCGACGACCCGTCCGCCCTCCGACCCTCCGCCCGGACCCAGGTCGACGACGTGGTCGGCCGTGGCCACGACGCGCATGTCGTGCTCGGCCGCCACCACCGTGGCGCCTGCCTCCACCAGGTCCCGGAGCCGCCCCATGAGGACGTCGGTGTCGTACGGGTGCAGACCGGTCGTCGGCTCGTCGAGCAGGTACACCGTGTCGGCCACCCTGCGGCGCTGGAGCTCGGTGGCGAGCTTGATCCGCTGGGCCTCCCCGCCGGACAGCTCGGTGGCGGGCTGCCCCAGCCGCAGGTATCCCAGGCCGACCCCGGCCAGGGTGTCCAGGGCCCGGCGCACCGGCGCCTCCTCGGTGAAGAACGCCGCCGCCTCCTCCACGGACATGGCGAGCACGTCCGCGACGGTGCGCCCCCGGTACCGCACCCGAAGGGTGTCGTCGTTGTAGCGGGAACCGCCGCAGGTGGGGCAGGGCGCGTAGGCGGTGGGCAGGAAAAGCAGCTCCACCGACACGAACCCCTCGCCCTCACAGGTCGCGCAGCGCCCCCCGACCACGTTGAAGGAGAACCGGCCCGGACCGTAGCCGTACGCGCGGGCGTCGTCGGTACCCGCGAACAGCTTGCGGACGGTGTCGAAGAGCCCCGTGTAGGTGGCCAGGTTGGAGCGCGGGGTACGGCCGATGGGCTGCTGGCTCACCCACACCACGCGCCCCCGCCCGGCGGCCCCGTCGGCGATCCGCGCCAGCAACGTCGACTTGCCGGCGCCGGACACCCCGGTGACGGCGGTGAACACGCCGAGGGGCACGTCCAGGTCCAGCCCCCGGAGGTTGTTGCCGGTGATCCCGCTCAGCTCCAGGTGAGCGCGCGGCTCGCGCGGGCGGCGTTCGGGGGCGGACTCCTCGAACAGGTAGCGTCGGGTCACCGACCCCGGGACCCGGCGCAGACCGTCCACCGGACCGCTGTACAGGACCCGGCCCCCGCGTTCGCCCGCGTCCGGGCCGACGTCCACGATCCAGTCCGCGCCGCGCACGAGGTCGAGGTCGTGCTCGACGAAGCACACCGTGTTGCCGCCGTCGCGCAGCCTCCGCAGGATGCCCGTGAGCGCCTCGCAGTCGGCCGGGTGCAGCCCCGCCGAGGGTTCGTCGAGCACGTAGACCACGCCGAACAGCCCGGTACCGAGCTGGGTGGCCAACCTGATCCGCTGGAACTCACCGGTGGACAGGGTCGGCGCGGGGCGGTCCGCGCTGAGGTAGCCCAGGCCCAACTCCTCCAGAACCCCGACCCGCGCGGTGATCTCCTCGGCGAGGGTCCCGGCCGCGCCGGACTCCGCGCGCCAGGGGCGCAGCAGCGCGGCCAGCCCGGACAGGGGCAGCGCCGCCAGCTCGGTGACGGTGTGCCCGGCGAAGGTGACGCGCAGGGCCTCGCGCCGCAGCCGCCGTCCGCCGCACTCGGGGCAGTCGCGGTCCACCATGAACTCCGCCGCCCGGCGCCGGCGGGCCTCGCTCGCCGAGGAGGCGTAGGCCTTGAGCACCAGGCGGCGGGCGCTGCTGTACTTGCCCTGATAGGGGCGGTGGACACGGCCCGCCTCACGGACGGGATGGACGGTGACCACCGGCTGTTCGTCGGTGAACAGAATCCAGTCGCGCTCGGCCCGGGGCAGGTCGCGCCAGGGCCGGTGGATGTCGTACCCGAGGGTGTCGAGGATGTCGCGCAGGTTCTTGCCCTGCCAGGCGCCGGGCCAGGAGCCCACCGCCCCCTCGGCGATGCTCAGCGAGGGGTCCGGGACCAGCGACCCCTCGGTGACCTCGTGTTCGATGCCCTCACCGTGGCAGACCGGACAAGCTCCTGCGACGGTGTTGGGGGAGAAGGAGTCGGAGTCCAGGCGCTCGGCCCCGTCCGGGTAGGTGCCCGCCCGGGACAGCAGCATGCGGAGCGTGTTGGAGACCGTGGTCAGGGTGCCCACCGTGGACCTGCTCGACGGCGCGGAGCGGGGCTGGGCGAGGGCCACGGCGGGCGGCATCCCGGTGATGTCGTCCACCTCCGGCGCGGGGAGCTGCTGGAGGAGGCGCCGGGCGTACGGCGCGACCGACTCCAGGTACCGGTGCTGGGACTCCGCGTAGAGGGTCCCGAACGCCAGTGAGGACTTGCCGGAGCCCGAGACGCCGGTGAAGGCGACCAGGGCGTCACGGGGCAGCTCCGTGTCCACGTTCCTGAGGTTGTGGATGCGGGCGCCGCGCACCCGGATGCGGTCGTCGAACTCTGTCATGTCACCAGATGTACCCGGTCAGCGCTCCCGCCTCGACGAACGGGCCGTCCCGGTGCTGGGACGGCCCGTTCGGGGCGGCGGGTCGGGTCGGGGAGGGCGGCGGGTCGGAGGGCGACCGCCCCCGGAGGGCGGTGGGGGTCTCAGGCCCCGGCGGTGACCGGCTCCGCGACGGTGGCCGGAGCCCCTGCGGAGGGGGTGCGGCCGTCGTCGGCGGGGCGCAGGCCCAGCCGACCCCGGGTGACCAGGGCGAGGAACACGGCGACCGCCAGGACGGCGGTGACCTCGAACATCCCGGCGGGGTCGCCCACGAGCATCCCCTTGAGCCCGGAGACGACGTTGACGGCGGCGTGGGCGACCACGGCGGCGAGCACCCCGCCCCTGGCGGAGTTGAAGACGTGGCCCATGACCACGGTGAGCCCGACGCAGAGCAGGGCGTACGCAGGGAAGTGGACCTCGGACTGGATGGTGCCCGCCATCTCGAAGAGCGGGGCGTGCCACACGGCCCAGACCGCCCCGAGGGTCACGTTGGCGGCCAGCGGGGGGAGCGCTCCCTGGAGGCGGGGGAGGGCGAACCCGCGCCACCCCAGCTCCTCGTTGCCGCCGCCGACCAGCGCGATGAGCAGGAACTGGACCGGAACGCCCAGGAGCGCAGCCCGCAGCGCCGCCTCCTCGACCTCGGCGGTTCCGAGGTACACGGGGAGCGCGGCCGATCCCGCGATGGCCAGGACGATCAGCGCGGTGATGACGTAGGGCCAGGCACCGCCGCGTCGGCGGAGCGAGTGGCGGCGGAAGAGCGCGGCCACCCCGGAGCGGCCCCGGGTGAGGACGGTGACGAGGATCGCGGCCACCATCGGGCCGAAACCGCCGACGAGCACGGCCGGGGTCGGGTCGCCTCCGTCGAGGAACCTCGGGACGAGCCACCAGGCGGTCCAGGAGAAGGCGAAGGCGACGACGAGGAAGGCGGCGAGGCCGCGCGGGTCGACGGCGGTGGTCCGCGACGGGTCGGGGGCCGCGGGGGCGGAGGGGTGCGGACGGAAGGAGGGGGTCTCGGTTGCCATGCCGAGAAACATACACTGTTGGAGAGCATCCGACAACGTATGATTACTTGTATGCTGTTGGACATGGACGAACAGCCCCCCGACCAGCGGATCGACAGCGTCTTCCACCGCGCTCCGCGCCGACGGCGCACCCAACCCGCGCTCAGCAGGGACAGGATCGTCGCGGCGACGATCACCCTGCTCGACCGCGAGGGCTCCTCCGCCCTGACCATGCGCAGGGTGGCCGCCGAGCTCGGCGTGCACGCGACCAGCCTCTACTGGTACGTCGAGCGCCGGGAGGACCTCGTGGACCTGGCCGTGGACGAGATCCTCGCCGGGGCCGCCGCCGCACCGCCCGCCGACGGCCTGCCCTGGGACGCCGCCGTCAAGGAGACCGCGGGGCGGTTCTACGCGGCACTGATCGAGCACACCTGGGCCGCCGAGTTCGCCGGATCGCGCCCGCTCGTCGGACCCAACGCGGTCGCCCTGTCACGGCGGATCATCGAGGCCCTCCGCGGGCTCGGCGGCGGGGAGGAGCGCCGGGCGGTCGCGATCCGGGCGGTGTCCAACCAGATCCTCGGCGCGGCCACCTCGGCCGTCGCGATGCGCGCGGCCAAGGAGAGCCCCGCCGAGGAACACGAGGGCGCCCTGGCGACGGCGGTGTCGGAGGCCGACGCCCTGGCCGTGGAGCACACGTTCTTCGACCAGGCGCTGGACCTCGTCGTACGGGGGATCGGGGCGGAACACGGGGCCTGATCCCCGGCGGGCCCGGCGACTACACGCCGAGGAGCGCACCGCCGGGCGTCGACGACCCGGCCGGTGACCCAGCGGGCGTCGTCGGAGGCGAGGAAGGCGGCGATCCCGGCGATGTCGTCGGGTCGTCCGACCCGCCCCAGCGCCGCCAGGGACCCGGCCCAGGCCCAGGCCCGGGCCTCGGGGTCCTCGCACGCCATCCGGCGTTGGTGACGCGCATGCCGTCGTGGAGCCGCTCGCGCGCATGCTGGACGATGAACAGCGGCGCGCGCACGTTGACGGCGACGAGGGCGTCGAACTCGTCCTCGGTGAGGACGTCCAGATCGGGGCTGCTACCGATCGCGGCATTGTTGACCAGGACGTCCACTCCGGGCCTCGCGGAGTGTTCGCGGATCAGGCGGCCGTAGGCGGACCACAGTTCGGCGGCGTCTCCGTGGGAGCCGAGCCGGGCGAACGCGCGGCCGCCGTCGCCCGTACCGCGATGCGGAGCTGGCCTCGGCCCTGAAGGCGGACACGAGGGCCCCTCCGCATCGGCAAGGCGACGGGTCGACACGTCGAGTCGTCGACAAGACGACCCGCGCACCGGACCCGGCGTCAGTCCCGCTCCGAGGCCGCCCGGCCCGCGGCCGCACCCGCCAGCAGCGCCCGGGCCATCTCCCTGAACCCCGCCGCCGCCCTCGGCCTCTCCGTCGTGGCGCACCGCATGGGGCTCCGCCCTGCGGACACCGACCACCCCGGCGTCCCCGGCCTCGACCGACAGTGCGGACAGCGCGGACCCCGCCCTCCACGAAGGAGAACGGGGCCGCTGAGCTCCGGTGCCGGGGTCAGCCGGTGTAGGCGGGCTCCTCCTCGATCGGGGTGACCGGACCGGCCTCGGCCGGGTCGTCCGGCTCCGGCTCCTCCGACTGCCCCGGGCCGTCCTGCTCGTCGGCACCCGTCTCGGTCGGGAACTCCGACTCCGAGACGGGTGCCGGGGCCTCCGGGGCGTCGTCCGAGGCGAACGCCGGGACGGTGCCGAAGAAGGCCGCCGTCAGGGCGGCGACGGCGAGCACTCGAAACTTCACGCGCATGGTTGACCTCTCGTCGTTGGTGTAGGGGGTTGCCGCTCGGTGAGCGGTCATTCGGTGAGCGGTCATTCGGTGATCTCGACCGGCGTGCCGACCGGCAGGCGCTCGGCCATCCAGACGATGTCGTCGTTGGACACCCGGACGCAGCCGTGGCTGACCTCGCCGCCCAGCCCCGACTCGTCGTTCGTCCCGTGCACCCCGAGCTGGCCGGGCCCTCCGGCGAAGCTCTCCAGGGTGTCGGAGAACCCGCTGAGGCCGAAGGCGTAGGCGCCGTACTCTCCGCCGGGGTCCGAGGGCCGGAGCAGCTCGGTGAAGTAGTACTCACCGGGGGGAGTGGGGGTCTCGCCCGTGCCGATACCGACCGGTCCGGTCAGGACCTCCTCACCGCCCTCGGTCACGGTGAAGGAGAACTCCGCCATGTCGACCACCACGCGGTACGCGGTGACGGTGATCTCGACGTCGTCGGCGTCGATCCAGCCGGTGGAGCCGTTGGGCCGCACCGGCAGGAACACCTCCAACCAGTCGCCCCGCACCTCGCGGACCAGGAAGGCCCGGTCCGCGCCGAGATCGTTCGGGCTGGCGAGGGTGTGCACCACCTCGCCGCCGCCCGGCTCGGAGCGGACCTCGATCTCGTCGGCGAGGACCGTCGCGACGCGTTCGCCCTCCGGCGCGTTCGCCTCCTCCGCCTCGAGGACCTCGGCGGCCTCCTGAGCCGCGTCCGAGGACTCCGGCGAGGAGCAGGCGGGGGCGGCTGCCAGAACGGCGGCGGCGACCAGCACGGGAAGGGGCCCGACGGTGCCGCGGTGTGTCAGGGATCGGCGCATGGGTTCCATCCGGTCGAGGGGTTCCGGCGGGACTCTCCACGCCGGACACCACGAAGACTGGCCGGGCCATGTGAAGAACCCGTGTGCCCGCCGTGCACGTCCCATGTGGTGACCTGCGGCGTTCGTGAACGCCCCGCCTCCCCCCGGCGCCGCCGGCCATACGATCGACGAGGCCGGGGAGCCTCCTTCCCCGGCCGGAGAACGGGAGGGCCGACACGTGTGCGCTCATGTCCTGGTGGCCGAGGACGACGTGAACCAGGCCGAGCTGATCCGCCGGTACCTGGAGCACGAGGGCCACACGGTCCGGGTGGTCCACGACGGAAGGTCCGTGCTGGACGAGCACCACCGCGACCGGCCCGACCTCGTCGTCATGGACGTGATGATGCCGGTGATGAGCGGTCTGGAGGCGTGCCGGGCCCTGCGCGCCGAATCGGACGTGGCGGTCCTGCTCCTCACCGCCCGTTCCACCGAGGAGGACCTGCTGGCCGGGCTGGACCTGGGCGCGGACGACTACGTCACCAAGCCCTACAGCCCCCGCGAACTGATGGCGCGGGTGCGCACGCTGCTGCGCCGCTCCCGTGCCCCGGTCCGCGACGACGAGCGCGTCCTGGACGCGGGACCGATCACCGTGGACCCGGCCCGGCACACGGTGCGGGTCGACGGCGCACCCGTGCCGTGCACCCCCGTCGAGTTCCAGCTGCTCCAGGCCCTGGCGGCGCGGCCCGGACGGGTACTGAGCCGGACCCAGCTGCTGGAGTCCATCCACGGCATCAGCGGATACATCACCAGACGCACCATCGACGTCCACGTAAAGAACCTGCGCCGCAAGATCGAGCCCGACCCCCGGAGACCGGTCCGGTTGGTCACGGTCTACGGCGTGGGCTACAAGCTGGCGGGGCCCGACCGTGTCCGCTGAGCGGCCGCGCCACCGGCGAGGCCGCGCGCGCCGGGTACGGCGGCGGCCCTCCCTGCGGCACGGCCTGCTGTTCCGACTGCTGTCGGGGTCGGTCCTGGTGGCGGTCTGCTCGATCACCGCGACGGCCTGGCTCTCGGTGCAGCGGACCTCGGAGTCGATCACCCACCAGCAGGGGGAGACCCTGACGGTGGACACGCACATCCACGACACCCTCGTCGGCTACGCGGCCACGCACCGGGACTGGGCGGGCGTCGGTGAGGACGTCGCCGACCTCGCCGAGGAGACCGGTCGCCGGATCGTCCTCACCACCGAGGGCCGGGCGGTGATCGCCGACTCCGCCGCCCCGCCGGACGGCGTCCAGGGGGAGGCCCCGCCGACGCCCTCCCGCACGTCGTCGGTGGTGGACCCGCTCGCGGTCGACGTGACGCTGACGACCGAGGACGGGGACCGCATCGACCCCCGTGTGGTCGGCCCCTTCGCCCTGTCCGACCAGGAGCGCGCGACGCTGCGTACGAGCGCGGACCGGGTGGCGTCCTGCCTGGAGGAGGTCTACGGCCTCACCGCGGAGGTCGTGACCGGGCCGACCGGGCGCCCCGCCGTCGAGGCGGAGCGCGGGGACGCGTACATGTGGGCCGACTGCGGTCTCCCCACGCTGGACCAGCCGGTGGGCGCGGAGGTGGAGGCGCTGGCCGACCTGAACGGCCGGGCCTCCGACTGCGGCGCACCCGGAACGGACCTCGCCTACGCTGTGGACGGCCGCACGGGCGGACTCGTGATCACCGGTTCTCCCCCCGACTCACCGGGACCGTCCCCGGACGAGGCCCGCGCCCCCACCGCCCCGGACGATCCGGGCGGCGCGGAACCCGACACGCCCGCGGACACCGTCGATCCCGGGCCCCTCCCCGAGACCGAGTTCCCGTCCGTTGAGGAGCCCGTCGCCCCCCTACCGGGCGAAACCCCCGCCGAGCGCCCTCCGTACCCCGTCGAGGAGTCTCCGGAGGAGGTCCCGGAGCCCCTGCCCTGGCCTGGCAGCTCCGAATCCGACGCCGTGGCCGAGGGCCTGACCCTGTCCAGGGTGGAACTGGGCCCCGAGGCCGCCGCCTGCCTGGACGCCGCCCGGCGCGCCCAGCTCGACCCCTACGTGGCTCCGGCCGCCCTCCTGTTCATCGACGACCCCGGGGAGAGCCCGGAGGCCGGGCTGTCCCTCTCACGTGAGGGAGCCCTGCGCCTGGGCGGCGTCGTGCTGCTCGTCCTGCTGTTGACGGTGGTGGTGAGCACGACCCTGGCGACCCGGCTGATCCGCCCCGTGCACGCGCTCACCGACGCCGTGAACCGTATGCGGGACGGCGGCGGACCCGCCGCCCGGGTGGAGGTCCGCGACTCGGGCGAGATCGGCCGCCTCGCGGAGGCGTTCAACGAGATGTCAGAGCACCTGGAGCGGGCGGAGGACCAGCGCAAGGCCATGGTCAGCGACGTGTCGCACGAACTGAGGACGCCCCTGAGCAACCTACGCGGCTGGTTGGAGGCCGTCCAGGACGGCGTGGTCGACCCCGACCCGGACCGCGTGCGGATGCTCCTCGGGGAGACCCTGCTGCTCCAGGCGCTCATCGACGACCTCCAGGACCTCGCCCTGGCCGACGCCGGGAGGTTGCGCCTCGCCCCGGAACCGGTGGAGGTCGGGCCGCTCGTCGCGCAGGCGGTGGCGGGCCACGGGCTGCACGCGGAGGAGGCCGGGGTGCGCCTGGTCGACGAGGCGCGCGAGGTCACGCTCGTCGCCGACCGCACCCGGCTGCTCCAGGTCCTGGGAAACCTGGTCGGCAACGCGCTGCGGCACACCCCGGAGGGCGGAACCGTCACGGTCCGGGCCGATCGGGCAGAGGAGCACGCGGTGATCCGGGTGGCCGACACCGGGGTCGGCATCTCCGAGGAGGAGCTGCCGCACGTCTTCGACCGGTTCTGGCGGGCGGACCGCTCCCGCAACCGGCGCACCGGCGGCAGCGGCCTGGGGCTGGCCATCGTACGCGGCATGGTGGAGCTGCACGGCGGAACGGTGACGGCGAGCAGCACGGTGGGGGAGGGCACGACCTTCACGCTCCGGCTGCCACTGGCGGGTCCCCCGGAGGGGAGCGGTGGTACGGGCGGCTCCGGGTAAGCGCGCCGTCTCCGTCGGTCCGGGCGCCCCGGACCACGGGCTTCCCGGATACCGTGGACGACCCCCGAACATGTGGAGCGATCGACGACGTCACCGAACCGCCGCGGGACGTGGCGGAGGCGCACCGCCGGAACACGGACGAGTCACTCACGGGATCACCGCTCCCGGTGAGGCCCCCTCGACCGAGACGACGCGCCCGCCCCCCTCAACGGAGACGGACACCCCATGACCAGAAGGATCACGTGGACCATCCCCCTAGCCGTGTGCTCCGGAGTCGCGGCCACCCTCCTCACCCTGCTCGTCGCCTCACTGACCGGGGTGGCGAGCCTGAACCTCGGACCGTCCCACCACTTCGGTGAACTCGCGCGAGACAGGGACTCCTGGCACTCCCGCGACGGCCTTCTCTACACGGTCACCGCGGCCCGCATGGCCACGTCGGACCAGCGGGACCGGGACCACCTGGAGTTCGAGGTCGTCGTCATCAATGACTCCAGCCACTACCGGGAGGACACGCTTCCCGAGGTCCGCTGCGAAGCGGGCGGCGAGGAACACGAGGCGACCGCGGGAGCGGAGCTCCCACAGAGCGGACTCCACCCGTCGGAAGGGGCCTTCGGCGCGTCCGCGGTCCTGGAGTTCTCCTGCCCGGTCCCCAGCGGGACCGACAGGGAGCACGTCGCCGTCTCCCTGCTGGCAGACGGGCGGAAGATGGAGTTCACCGATCCGCTCAACTCCTCGAGCCGAGTCCTTCGAGGGGAGGGCCGGGACGGGTTGTGGTGAGCGTTCGCCGCACGGCGGCGCGTGCCGCCGGGGCGCCCCGCCGAGTCGATATGGCGATTCGGCGGGGTGTCGACATGAAGACGAGTCGCCCGCGCCCACGAATGGGGTTCCCGTGTCCGGGCATGAAAAAAGGCCCCCGTGTGGGAGCCTTTTCGCTGGTGGGCGTACCAGGACTTGAACCTGGGGCCTCATCCTTATCAGGGATGCGCTCTAACCGACTGAGCTATACGCCCGCGTTCCGTGTGGAACTCTACCGCATCCCGTGGGGCGGAGCGAACCGGAATTCTCGGAGTGGGGAGGAGGGTGCGCCGACCTGCGAGCGCCCTCTTCACCTCCTATTTTAGCGGGTTTCGGGAGTGCTCCGGACGGGTCGGGCCCGGTCCCTCGCGGAGGAACCGGGCCCGGACGGGAGCTCGGGACTACTCGGCCTCGGAGAGCGTCACGTCGACACCGCCGACCAGGTCGGAGACCAGGTTGTACAGCATCGCGCCCACCGTGGACAGGGCGGTGATGAGCACGACGTTCAGCGCGCCGATCACACCCGTGTAGCCCAGGACGCGGCCCGGGGAGAACCAGGCGGCCGGGTTCAGGCCCAACTCGTCGTCCCCGCCGTCGCCCTCCATGAGGGCGTTGATCATGTTGGTCAGTTCGTCGAACACACCCAGCATCGACAGGGTCGCGTAGATCACCGCGACCGCGACGAACAGGATGATGAAGCAGACGAGGGAGACCACGAAGGCGAACTTCATGACCGACCACGGCTCCACGCGGGAGACCGTCAGGTGGGCCTTGCGGCTCGACAGGGTCGCCTTGACCGCGGCGGGCTCGGCCGGGGCCGCCGCCTCCCCGGAGGTCGGGGGCGTCATCCCGGGCTCCGACCGGGACTCGGCCGCCTCGGGCTCCTCCCGCGCGGGCTCCGAGGAGTCCTCAGCGGTCGGGACCGCGTTCTCCACGTCCGCGTCACCGGCGGTGGCAGCCGCGTCGGACTCGTTGCTGGTGGTGTTCCGCTGGTTCTCAGACATAGAAGCGCTACCGCTGGACTTTCGTTGAGACGGGTCGATCCGGGTGTCCCGCGGGGCCGCCGAAACGCTCCCCGCGGGACGTACTGGGCTTAACGCGCAGTCTAGGCGTCCGGGTTGCCTTCACCCGCGACCTGCTCGTCGACGGCGTCGACCGTGTCGGCGTCGGTCGCCTCCGCCTCGGCTTCCTCGGCGGCCTCGGCGTTCGCGGCGACGGCCACGATCTTGTTGCCCTTGTCCAGGTTCATCAGCCGCACGCCCATGGTGGTGCGTCCCGACCGCTTCACCTCGGCGGCACCGGTGCGGATGACCCCGCCGGCGGAGGTGATCGCGAAGATCTCGTCCACCTCCGGGTCCACCATCAGGGCGCCGACCAGCTTGCCGCGCGCCTCCACGACCTTGGCCGTGAGCACGCCCTTGCCGCCCCGGTTCTGCACCGGGTACTGCTCCGAGGGGGTGCGCTTGGCGTACCCGTTCTCGGTGGCGACCAGGACGTCCGTGGAGCCGTCGTCGGGCCGGATGACGTCCATGGAGAGCAGGTAGTCGCCCTCCAGGAACCGCATGCCGATCACACCGCTGGTGGCGCGGCCCATGGGCCGCAGCGACTCGTCGGAGGCCGGGAAGCGGATCGCCTGGGCGTCGCTGGAGATCAGCAGCAGGTCGTCGTCGGGGAAGACCAGGCGCGCCGCGATCAGCTCGTCCTCCTCGCGGAGGTTGATCGCGATGATGCCCGCCGCGCGCGCGGAGTCGAAGTCCTCCAGGCGCGACTTCTTCACCAGGCCCTCGCGGGTGGCCAGCACCAGGTACGGCGCCGCCTCGTAGTCGCGCAGCGCCATGATCTGCGCGATCTCCTCACCCGGCTGGAAGGGCAGCAGGTTGGCGACGTGCTGGCCCCGGGCGTCGCGGGCGGCCTCCGGCAGCTCGTAGGCCTTCGTCCGGTACACCCGTCCCTGGTTCGTGAAGCACAGAATCCAGTGGTGGGTGGTGGTGACGAAGAAGTGCTGGACGATGTCGTCCTGCTTGAGCTGGGCCCCCCGCACGCCCTTGCCGCCGCGCTTTTGCGCGCGGTAGTTGTCGATGCGGGTGCGCTTGGCGTACCCACCGCGGGAGATCGTGACGACCACGTCCTCCTCGGCGATGAAGTCCTCCATACGCATGTCACCCTCGAACGGGATGATGTGCGTGCGCCGCTCGTCGCCGTACTTGTCGACGATCTCGCCCAGCTCCTCGCGGATGATGGTCCGCTGGCGGGAGTCGGAGGCGAGGATGTCGTTGTAGTCGGTGATGAGCGCCATGAGCTCGTCGTACTCGGCGGTGAGGGCGTTACGCTCCAGCGCGGCGAGCTTGCGCAGCTGCATGTCGAGGATGGCGCGGGCCTGGATGTCGTCGATCTCCAGCAGGCCCATGAGGCCGGTGCGCGCGTCGTCGGCCGAGGCGCTGCTGCGGATGAGGCTGATGACCTCGTCGATCCGGTCCATCGCGCGGAGCAGGGCGCGCAGGATGTGCGCCCGCTCCTCGGCCTTGCGCAGCAGGTACTTCGTCCGGCGGACGATGACCTCGACCTGGTGCTTGACCCAGTGGCGGATCATCTGGTCCAGGCGCAGGGTGCGCGGCACCCCGTCGACCAGGGCCAGCATGTTGGCGCCGAAGGTCTCCTGGAGCTGGGTGTGCTTGTACAGGTTGTTCAGCACGACCTTGGCGACGGCGTCGCGCTTGAGCACGATCACCAGGCGCTGGCCGGTACGGCCGCTGCTCTCGTCGCGCACGTCGGCGATGCCGGTGATCTTCCCGTCCTTGACCAGGTCGGCGATCTTCAGCGCCAGGTTGTCCGGGTTGACCTGGTAGGGCAGCTCGGTGATGACCAGGGTCTGGCGTCCCCGGCCGTCCTCCTCCACCTCGACCACGGCGCGCATGGTGATGGAGCCGCGCCCGGTCCGGTAGGCCTCCTCGATGCCGCGCTTGCCCACGATGAGCCCGCGCGTGGGGAAGTCGGGGCCCTTGACCCGGGCGATGAGCTGGTCGAGCAGCTCATCGTCCTCGGCCTCGGGGTGGTCCAGGTACCAGTTGACGCCGTCCGCCACCTCGCGCAGGTTGTGCGGCGGGATGTTGGTGGCCATACCGACCGCGATACCCGAGGAGCCGTTGACCAGCAGGTTCGGGAAGCGGGCGGGCAGCACGACGGGCTCGGAGGAGCGGCCGTCGTAGTTGGGCCGGAAGTCGACGGTCTCCTTGTCGATGTCCCGGAGCATCTCCATGGCCAGCGGCGCGAGCTTGCACTCGGTGTAGCGCATGGCGGCGGCGGGGTCGTTGCCCGGCGAGCCGAAGTTGCCGTTCGGGTCGACCAGCGGCATCCGCATCGACCACCACTGGGCCAGCCGGACCAGGGTGTCGTAGATGGCGCTGTCGCCGTGCGGGTGGTAGTTGCCCATCACGTCGCCGACGACGCGGGCGCACTTGAAGTACCCGCGGTCGGGGCGGTAGCCGCCGTCGTACATCGCGTACAGCACGCGCTGGTGGACCGGCTTGAGGCCGTCGCGGACGTCGGGGAGGGCGCGGCCGACGATGACCGACATCGCGTAGTCGAGGTAGCTGCGCTGCATCTCGACCTGGATGTCGACGGGTTCGATCCGGTCGGTCAGGCGCGGCAGCGACTCGACGTTGGAGTCACCGCCCTCGGGGGCGTCGGGGTTGTTCGCATCCGTCACGGATGTCGATCCCTTCTACGAAGCTTGCTGGAGCACGGGCGGGAAGGGGGACCTAGATGTCCAGGAAGCGGACGTCCTTGGCGTTGCGCTGGATGAAGGCGCGCCGGGACTCGACGTCCTCACCCATGAGCACGCTGAACATCTCGTCGGCCTGGGCCGCGTCCTCCAGGTTGACCTGGTCGAGCACGCGGCGCTCCGGGTCCATCGTGGTGTCCCACAGCTCGTTGGCGTTCATCTCGCCCAGACCCTTGAAGCGCTGCACCATGTCGCGCGGGCGCGGGTCCCTCTTGCCCTCGGCGATCCCGGCCTCGATGACCCGGTCGCGCTCGGCGTCGGAGAAGGCGTAGCTCGCGTCGCTGCCCTTCTGGTCCCACTTGATCTTGTAGAGCGGCGGGCGGGCCAGGTAGACGTTCCCGGCCTCGACCAGCGGCTTCATGAAGCGGAACAGCAGGGTGAGGAGCAGCGTCCTGATGTGCTGGCCGTCGACGTCGGCGTCGGCCATCAGGATGATCTTGTGGTACCGCAGCTTCTCGGCGTCGAACTCCTCGTGGATGCCGGTGCCCAGGGCGGTGATGATCGCCTGGACCTCGTTGTTCTTGAGGATGCGGTCGATGCGCGACTTCTCGACGTTCAGGATCTTGCCGCGGATGGGCAGGATGGCCTGGTTGTGCGGGTTGCGCCCACCCTTGGCGGAGCCGCCGGCCGAGTCGCCCTCGACGATGTAGACCTCGCACTCCTCCGGGTTGGTGGACTGGCAGTCCGACAGCTTGCCGGGGAGGGAGGTGGTCTCCAGGAGGGTCTTGCGGCGGGTGAGGTCGCGGGCCTGGCGGGCGGCAACGCGGGCGCGCGCGGCCTGGCTGGCCTTGGAGACGATGTCCTTGGCCTCGCCGGGGTTGCGCTCGAACCAGTCGCGCAGGTGCTCGTTGGTGACCTTCTGGACGAAGGACTTGGCCTCGGTGTTGCCGAGCTTCGTCTTGGTCTGGCCCTCGAACTGCGGGTCCGCGAGCTTGACCGAGATGATCGCGGTCAGGCCCTCGCGGATGTCGTCGCCGGTGAGGTTGTCCTCCTTGTCGCGCAGCAGCTTCTGGTCGCGGGCGTACCGGTTGACCAGCGTGGTGAGCGCGGAGCGGAAACCCTCCTCGTGCGTGCCGCCCTCCGCCGTGTTGATGGTGTTGGCGAAGGTGTGCACGGACGAGGTGTAGGACTGGTTCCACTGCATGGCGATCTCGACCGCGATGCCGTCGCCGTCCTCCTCGAAGGAGATGATCGACGCGTGCGCCGGCTCCTTCTTGGCGTTGATGTGCCGGACGTAGTCCGACAGACCCTCCTCGTAGTGGAAGGTGTTGACCACCGGACCGTCGTCGGTGTGGTCGGGCCGCTCGTCGCGGATGGTGATGGACAGCCCCTTGTTGAGGAAGGCCATCTCCTGCATCCGGCGGGCGAGCGTCTCGAACGAGAACGTGGTGGTCTCGAAGATGTCGGCGTCGGCCCAGAAGGTGATCTGGGTGCCGGTCTCGTCGGTCGCCTCGCCCTTGACGAGCTCGCCCGTGGGGGCGGTCATCTCGTAGTGCTGGCGCCAGACGTGCCCCTGCTGGCGGATCTCCACGTCCAGGGCGGTGGAGAGCGCGTTGACGACCGAGATGCCGACGCCGTGCAGACCGCCGGAGACGGCGTACGACTTGCCGTCGAACTTGCCGCCCGCGTGCAGCGTGGTGAGGACGACCTCCACGGCCGGACGCTTCTCCACGGGGTGGATGCCGACCGGGATGCCGCGGCCGTTGTCGGCCACCCTGATCCCGCCGTCCGCGAGGAGGGTCACCTCGATGGCGTCGGCGTGGCCCGCGAGGGCCTCGTCGACCGAGTTGTCGACCACCTCGTAGACCAGGTGATGCAGACCCCGCTCACCGGTGGAGCCGATGTACATGCCCGGGCGCTTGCGTACTGCTTCGAGCCCTTCGAGAACCGTGATTGATCCTGCGTCGTAGGCCAAGTGGGAACACCCTCCTGCTGGGGACGCCTGTCGGCAGCGGCCGAGCGAACGACGGTCGTCCCACGGCAGGGTGATCGGAGGGCCGACGTGCCGCGACACCTGGGGGATCACCGTTCGCCGCACGGGCCGTCCGCCCACCCTCTACATGGGAGCGTGATACCGGCTACAGGCGTCTGAAGAACCGTCTCCATGATACCCCGAGCGGTGTGACAAAGTGGCATTGGCGGCGCTGTGCCGCTCCAGAACGAACGTTCGGGGCGGGAGCCGAGTCCCTACACGCGGGCGACCCCTTGCGCAAGTCCCGGCGCGGTTGAGTGGCCTTCGAGGGGGCGTCGCCGCCCGCCGGACGCGTCACCCCCGCCGAACGCGGGACACCCTCGGGAAAGCCGCATCCGCCGAGGGGCGCGGGGCGTCCCACGAGACCCCAGGTCACAGCCGTGTCCGGACGAAGCCGGACGATCCGGACGGGGTCACCGGCGCCGGAAACCCGGCCCCTTCACCTTGATGGCGATGACGGTGCCGTCGCCCAACTCCTCGTTGAGGCGGCGCATCAGGTCCCGCACCATCGCTCGTGCGTGGGCTGCCATGGTCGGCGAATCGGCGACGACTACGAGCTCGCCTTCCGAATAACTTTCCGGACGCAGGTGCTCGGCGTTGAAGTCGCCAACGATGTCGGCCCACCGGCCGAACACCCCGCCGATGGCCACCTGTTCCTGCCAGCCGTGCTCGATCAGCCACGTGCGCACCGCGTCACCGAACAGCTGCGGCTCGTTGCGTGACCGCAACCGGCCACGCCCGCGCTTGCGGTTCATGCCACGGGGCACCGCTCCGCGGTCGCGCGCCTCGGCTCTGGCCCGGGCCAGAGCCTGGCGTGCCAGGTCCGCGCCGGAGACCGGGGGGACGTCCGGTGTCGCGGGCGTCCGGGGTGCGGACGGGGCCGCGTCGTCCACAGGGTGTGGACGGGGCGCCTCGGCCCGGGGCCCGGGCGCGTCCCGGTCGACGCGGGAATCCACAGGCTGTGGACGACCCTCACGCATCCTCGACCACCCCGTCCCGCACCCCGAACCGGGCGCCGTCCAACTCCTTCGGGATGTCGTCGGCCACCGCCGCCGTCACCAGCACCTGCTCGGTGTCGCGCACCCGCTCGGTCAGCCTGCGCCGCCGCTCGGCGTCCAGCTCGGCGAACACGTCGTCCAGGATCAGGACCGGGTCGTCCCCCTCCGCCCGCAACAGCTCGAACGCGGCCAGCTTGAGCGAGAGCGCGTACGACCACGACTCGCCCTGGCTCGCGTACCCCTTGGCGGGCAGGTCCCCGAGCTGGAGGTGCAGGTCGTCGCGGTGCGGGCCGACCAGGCTGACGCCGCGCTGGAGCTCGCGGTCGCGCGTACGCTCCATCGCGGCGCGCAGGACCTCCACCAGGCGCTGCCGGTCGTGCGGGACTTCCTCCCCCTCCTCGACCGACGCGCTCCGGTAGTCGGGCACCGCCGGACCGCCGGAGTCGGTCAGCCCCGCGTACGACCGCGCGATCAGCGGACGCAGCTCCTCCACCAGGCCCAACCGGGCCGCCAGGAGCTCGGCCCCGGTCTCGGCCAGGTGGGAGTCCCACACCTCCAGCGTGCTCAGGTCGGGGGTGGCGCGCTGGCGCAACCGCGCCGACGCCGACTTCAACAGCGCGTTGCGCTGCTTGAGCACCCGCTCGTAGTCCGAGCGCACTCCCGCCATACGGGGGGTCCGTGCCACCAGCAGGTCGTCGAGGAACCGGCGCCGTTCTCCGGGGTCGCCCTTGACCAGGGCCAGATCCTCGGGGGCGAAGAGCACGGTCCGCAGGATGCCCAGCACGTCACGGGGGCGCCCGGCGACGCCGCGGTTCACCCGGGCCCGGTTGGCCCGCCCCGGGTTGATCTCCAGGTCGATCAGCATGTCGCGGCCGTCCCGCACGACCCTGGCGCTGACGATCGCGCGCGGGGCGCCCTGGCGCACCAGCGGGGTGTCCGACGAGACCCGGTGGCTGCCGAGGGTGGCGACGTAGCCGATCGCCTCGACCAGGTTCGTCTTGCCCTGGCCGTTGGAGCCGACGAACACGCTCACGCCGGGCTGGAGTCGCAGTTGGGCGGTCTCGTAGGAACGGAAATCGGCCAGTTGCAGGTGGGCGACGTACATCCGGCCTTCCTCCTGGAACGGGGGAGCGGAAAACGGTGGGGGAGGGATCGCGGACAACGGCCCCGGGGTCGGTCCGGTGTCCCCGGACCGACCCCGGGAGCGGAGTCGAGGGGGTCAGCCCCGCTCGGAGTCCTGGGGCTCGGCCTTGGTGACGGCGTGCCCGCCGAACTGGTTGCGCAGGGCCGCCACGACCTTCATGGCCTGGCTGTCGTCCTGGCGGGAGGCGAACCGCGCGAAGAGCGAGGCGGTGATCGCGGGGGCCGGGACCGCGAGGTCCACGGCGGCCTGAACGGTCCAGCGGCCCTCACCGGAGTCCTGCACGTACCCGCGCAGCTCGGACAGGTCCGGGTCCTCCTCCAGGGCGCGGCCGAGCAGGTCCAGCAGCCAGGAACGCACGACGGTGCCCTCGCGCCAGCTCTCGAAGGTGCCCGGGACGTCCTTGACGATCCCGGAGGCCACCATCAGCTCGTAGCCCTCGGCGAAGGACTGCATCATGCCGTACTCGATACCGTTGTGGACCATCTTCACGAAATGGCCCGCACCGACGGCTCCGGCGTGCACGAAGCCGCCGCCGTCGTCGGGGGTGAGGGAGTCGAAGACGGGCCGCAGGCGCTCCACGTCCTCCTCGCGGCCGCCGACCATGATGCCGTAGCCGTTCTGGCGGCCCCACACGCCGCCGCTGACCCCGGCGTCGACGTATCCGACGCCCCTGGCCGCCAGTGCCTCGGCGCGCGGCGCGTCGTCGACGTAGTGGGTGTTGCCGCCCTCGACGACGACGTCGCCCTCGGAGAGGAGGTCGCCGAGCTCGGAGACGATCGTGGCGGTCGGCTCACCGGAGGGGACCATCACCCACACCACGCGGGGCGCGGCGAGGCGGTCGACCAGCTCCGCCAGGGTCTCGACGTCGCGGGCGCCGGGGGAGACGTCGTAGCCGACGACCTCGTGCCCCTTCTCGCGCAGGCGGGCGGCCATGTTGCCGCCCATCTTGCCGAGGCCGATCATTCCGAGTTGCATGTTGTGGACTCCCCCTAGGGCACCTGTGGACATGTGGAAGCCGACCGGCCCGTGGCGCTGCGCACGGGCCGGGGGCGGACGCCCGCCGGTGGGACGGGCGCTCCGGTCAGCCGGAGAGGCGGACCGGCATGATCAGGTAGCGGTACTCGGGGGCAGCACCCTCCTCGGCGGGCTTTCCGGTGAGGATCGCCGGCTTGGTCGAGGTGGTGAAGTGCAGGCGGGCCACGTCGGTGCCGATGGCGCCGAGCCCGTCCAGCAGGAACCCGGAGTTGAAGGCGATCTGGATGTCATCTCCGTCCAGGTTCGCCTCCAGGGTCTCCACGGCCTGGGCGTCCTCGCCGGTGCCCGCCTCCAGGACCAGGGCGCCCTGGGAGAAGGCCAGGCGCAGGGGCGTGTTGCGCTCGGCGACCAGCGAGACGCGCTTGACGGCCTCGACGAACTCGGAGCGGCTGACCTCGGCCACGGTGTTGAAGGTGTCCGGCAGCAGCGCGCGGTACTTGGGGAACTCCCCGTCGAGCAGGCGGGTGGTGGTCCGGCGGCCGCCGCCCTCGAAGCCCATCATGCCCTCGCCGGTCTCGCTGCCCGAGAGCGCGATGGAGACCTCGGCGCCGGAGGTGAGCGACTTGGCGGTGTCGTGGAGGGTCTTGGCCGGGACCAGCGCGACGGCGGACAGGTCCGGGTTCTCCGGCTTCCAGCTCAGCTCTCGCACGGCCAGGCGGTAGCGGTCGGTGGAGGCGAGCGTGATGGTCTCGCCCTCGATCTCGACCCGGATGCCGGTGAGCATCGGGAGCGTGTCGTCGCGGCCGGCCCCGTGGAGCGCACCGCTCCCAAGGGCAACCTCGTCACCGTCGCGGCCGCCAACGAGCTGTACGGCAACGAGATCAACGAGGGCCTGTTCATGCG
>NZ_JBEYHA010000072.1:0-21608 GCF_040635075.1 Nocardiopsis sp. NPDC007018 | reverse complement strand
AACCCTAAAGCGGCAATCCGCTTTTACCCTGGGTGTGAGTGTTGTTCTGTGTTGTGCTCTCCCTAGCGGGGTGCGGCGGGGCCCGGGCGGGGGCGGGCCCCGCGCTCGGTTCGTGTCCGGTCGCCGACCGGGTGGGTCGGGTCGCCGACCGCGCCGCCCCTACCCCAGGATGGAGCCATGGTGAAGGACGGTCGGACACCCGAGACGGCGGCGGACCCGGGACCGGGGCCGGGGGGCGGGCGCGCGTCGGTGCCCGGCCCCGGGACCCTGCGTCTGCGGGGGCGGACCTTCGCGGGACGGCGCTACGCCGTGATGGGGGTGATCAACCGGACCCCCGACTCGTTCTACGACCGGGGCGCCACCTACGCCCTGGAGGCCGCGCTGGCCTCGGCCGACCACGCCGTGGCGGCGGGGGTCGACGTCATCGACGTCGGCGGGGTCAAGGCCGGGTACGGCGCGCACGTGGACGAGGCGGAGGAGGCGCGCCGCACCGTGCCGTTCGTGCGTGAGCTGCGCGCCCGCCACCCGGACGTGGTGATCTCGGTGGACACCTGGCGGTCGGGTGTGGGCAGGGCCTGCGCCGAGGCGGGCGCGGACATGATCAACGACACCTGGGCGGGTGCCGACCCGGATCTGGCGCGGGTGGCCGCGGAGTACGGCACCGGTCTGGTGTGCAGCCACAGCGGGGGGCTGGCGCCGCGTACCGACCCGCACCGGGTCCGGTACGCCGACGTGGTCGCCGACGTGGTCTCGGGCGTGTGCGCCCTGGCCGAGCGGGCGGTGTCGGTGGGGGTGCGTCCGGACGGGGTGATGATCGACCCCACGCACGACTTCGGCAAGAACACCTACCACTCGCTCGAACTCACCCGTCGTCTGGGCGAGCTGTCGGCCACGGGGTGGCCGGTGCTGGTGGCGGTGTCCAACAAGGACTTCGTGGGGGAGACGCTCCGTGCCGGGGTGACCGAGCGCGGTGACGGGACCCTGGCGACGCTGGCGGTGTCGGCCCGGGAGGGGGCACGGGTGTTCCGGGTCCACGACGTGGCCGCGGCCCGTGCCGCCCTGGACGCGGTGGCGGCGGTGGTCTGAGAACGCGCTGGTCGCCCGGCCAGGCAGGGGTCACCGATGGTGGCCGCGCGGACACGGTCGGGGCTCAGATGTAACCATCGGTAGCATTTTTACGTGTTTCGGGCGCGCATGCCTTGCGTCACGTTTAAGTTACCCGCGAGTATAGAAGGGGTCGGTCCGAACCGACCGCACCGGGCGCGGGTGTAATGGAGGCTGACGTGGCGCTTGCAGAGACGTTGACGGCTGTGGGAACGGTGGCCCTGGCCCGCTGCGGCGGGCGGCCCTTCGGCACCCACCTCTTCTCCGTCTGGCCGGGCGCCGCGATCGCCGCGAGCGCCTTCCCCGTCCGCTGCGCACCCGGGGACAACCTCGCGCTGCACGTGGCGGTGGCCCAGGCTCCGCCGGGCTCCGTCCTGGTGGTGGACGTCTCGGGGGAGTCCGAGTACGGCTACGTGGACGAGATCCTCGCGGTCGCCGCCCGGACACGGGAGGTGGCCGGGATCGTCCTGGACGGCTGCGTGCGCGACATCGCCGCGATCGCCCGCTGTGAGCTGCCGGTCTTCGGCGCCGGAGTGGCGGTGCGCGAGGCCGGACACGACGCGGGGGGCTCGGTGGGCCAACAGGTCTTCATGGACGCGGGCGGCCCCGCGCCGCTGCCGGTCCGGCGCGGCGACTGGGTCGTGGTCGACGACGACGGCGTGGTGTGCCTGCCGCGCGGGCAGGTGAGCTCGATCATCACCGAGGCCCTCAGCAGCGTCTCACGGGACCGCGAGCTCATCGACGCCGTGTGCGCGGGGGAGAGCACCCTCGACCTCCTGGACCTGGACCCGTCCCGGGTGACCGGGTGGGAGGGCGCCTCCGACCGTGCCGGTCGGCGCGGTCGGCCCCGCCACCTCGGGGCGCGGCGCGACGGCCGCGCGGCCCCCGACGGGCACACCCGCCCGAGGCTGGGCCCGCGCTCCGCGGTGGGCGACGTCCACGGCGGTGACTGACGTCCCCGGCCCGCGGGGACGGCCGACACACGGCAGGGGCCCGGAACCGGTACCGGTTCCGGGCCCCGCATGCGTTCCCGGGCGCTCAGTCCTCGGTGAGGGACAGGAGCTCGTCGAGGTAGCAGGTGGCCTCCCGGGAGGCCAGGATCGGGTCCGCCGCGCGGACGGCCTCGGTGAGGCCGCTGTGGTCGATGCCCTCCGTCGCCGAGGAGGGGCGGTCGGAGGCCTCGGCGCTCTGCTCGTAGGCGGTGTGCGCGATGCTGGCGTAGACGACCTGGGCGATGTCGTCGTAGAGGTCGATCAGCAGGGTGTTGTGCGTGGCGTTGACGATCGCTCGGTGGAAGGTGAAGTCGGCCTCGACGAAGGCGCCCATGTCCTTGGTCCGCCAGGCCTCCTCGCGCAGGGCCATGGCGCGGTCGATGTCGGCCATGTCCTCCTCGCTGTGGCGTTTGGCGGCCAGCCGCGCGGCCTCGACCTCCAGTGCGCGGCGCACCTCCAGGTTCTCGCGGAGGCGGGAGCGCTCCAGGCGGCGGCGCAGGGCGCCACCGAGTTCGCTGGAGGCGCGGACGAAGGTCCCCGCCCCCTGGCGGATCTCCAACAGGCCCGCGTGGGCCAGGGCCCGGACCGCCTCGCGGACGGTGTTGCGCCCGACCTGCAGTTGTTCGGACAGCTCGGACTCGGTGGGGATGCGGTCGCCGACGCCCCACTCACCGGAGTCGATCTGAGCTCGTAGCTGACTGATGACCTGGTCGACGAGACCGGTCCGGCGTGTCGACGCGAGGGGCACGCTCATACCTCCTAGGGGCGGGTCGCCGGATGACAGGCCCAGCGCACGGGTAGGGAACGGTTAAGGACGGAGCCTAGACCAGTTGGGCGCGGGAATCGGCACCGAACGGCAATGCGTTATCCTCATGAAGTACATGGGGTCATCCTACGAATTTGTGAGCCACGTCCTATGAGCGTCACCCCCACGCGCGCGAACACCGCGCAGGGCACCCCCCTTGCCGACACCGACCGCCCCGGAGCCGCGTCCCGCGCGGCTCTCGTGCTGATCGCCGTCGCCATCGCCCTGGCCGCGCTCAACCTGCGCACCGCGATCACCAGCGTGGGTCCCGTCCTCGACGAGGTGACCCAGGGGCTGGGCATGACCGCGGTGGGCGCCGGCGCCCTCACGACGCTCCCCGTCCTGTGCTTCGCGGTCTTCGGCGGCCTCACGCCCATGCTCGCCCGCCGCCTCGGCTCCCACCGCCTGCTCGTGCTCGCCCTGACCGCCGTCACCCTCGGCCTCGTCACGCGGGCCATGGCTCCCGAACCCTGGCTGTTCCTCACCCTGAGCGCGGTGGCGCTCTCCGGCGGCGCCGTCGGCAACGTCATCCTCCCGGCCCTGGTCAAACAGCACTTCCCGCACCGCGTGGGCCTGATGACCACCGTCTACACCACTGGTCTGGCGGTCGGCACCGCGATCGCGGCCGCCGCCACCGTCCCCCTGGAGCAGGCCACCGGTGACTGGCGGATCGCCCTGGGCTCCTACGCCCTCTTCGGTCTGGTCGCGGCGCTCCCGTGGCTGCTGGCCCTGCGCCACGAGCCCGCTCCCGGCGACGCGCGCCGGGCCCTCAGCGTCCGACAGGTGCTCGGCACCGGGATCGGGTGGCAGGGCGTCCTGTACTTCGGCACCCAGTCCTCGATCGCCTACATCATGTTCGGCTGGTTCGCGCAGATGCTCCGCGACCAGGGACTGGACGCCCAGTCGGCCGGGGTGATGCTGGCCTACCTCACCGCCCTCGGCATCCCGATGTCGCTGGTCATGCCCTCGCTCATCGTCCGGGTCCGCGACCAGCGCCCCTTCGTGGTGCTCTTCGTCGCCGCCTACCTGGCCGGGTTCACCGGGATGTGGGTGGCCCCGCTCAACGGCACCTGGGTGTGGACCACCCTCGTCGGCGTCGGCCTGGGCAGCTTCGTCATGGCGCTGACCATCTTCGCGGTGCGCACCCGCACCGCCGAGGGCACGGCCGCCATGTCCGCCTCCAGCCAGAGTCTGGGCTACCTGTTCGGCGGCGCCGGGCCGTTCCTGTTCGGGCTCCTGCACGAGGTGAGCGGCGACTGGCACGCGCCCATGGCGATGGTGATCTGCCTCGTCCTCGTCAACCTCGTCGTGGGTCTGCTGATCGGGCGCCCCCGCTACCTGGAGGACGCCATCGCCGAGAGGGAAGGCCGGCGGGCCTGAGCACCGGACCCGCCGGGGCTCAGACCGGGAGCCAGTCGATCCGGCCGATGAGGTACACCGCGCCGACGAACGCGACCACGTCGATCACCGTGTGCGCGACCACCAGCGGCATGACCCGCCCGTAGCGCAGGTAGAACCAGCCGAACACCAGCCCCATGACCAGGTTGCCGAAGAACATCCCCACCCCCTGGTACAGGTGGTAGAAGGCCCGCAGGACCGAGCTGGCCAGGACCGCCCTCCACGGCGACCAGCCCATCTGGCCGAGCCGGTGCAGTAGGTAGCCGACCACGATCACCTCCTCCAGGACGCCGTTCTTCAGCGCCTGGAGCACCAGGACGGGGGTGTCCCACCAGTGGCCCGGCAGCGTGCTGGGCACGATGGTGCGGGTGAGGCCCAGCTGCCAGGAGACCAGGTACACGACCAGCCCGCCCGCGCCGATCAGCGCGGCCAGGGCCAGCCCGCTCCAGGTGTCGAAGCCCGGTCGGCGCAGGTCGAAGCCGACCGTGCGCGCGGACTCGCCGCCCCGGTGCAGCAGGTACACGACCATCGCCACGGGCGCGCAGGCGAAGACCACCGCGTACAGCTGGAAGGAGAGGTCGAGCCACGGGCGTCCCTCGGCGCGCGATCGGACGAGGCTGGCGGTCTGGTCGGCCATCGACTCGGGTGCGGTGAGCACGCCCAGGAAGGTGATGGTCGCCGACACGGCGGCGGCGCCCAGGGAGAGCGCGAGGACGCACAGCACCTCCCAACGCAGGAGGGAGCGGCTGGCGAGCGCACGCGGGACGGCGGCGCCCGCGCGCGTCCCCGCGCCGGGGTCGGCGGGGGAGGGCTGGGAGGCGCGCGGGTCCGGCTCGGTTCTGTCGGTCACGCGTCGAATCTACGCGCTGCGGAGGCGGAGCGCCGCCCTAGTCGTCGTCCCCGGCGTCGTCCTCCTCGTCACCGCCCTCGTCATCGCCGCCGATGACGTCGTCGATGCCCTCCTCGATGTTCTTCTCGACCTCCTCCTCGATCCCGTCCCGGACCTCCTGTTCGAGGTCGTCGGTGTTCTCGCAGGCGGCCGCGCCGAACACGGCCACGGCGGCGATCGCACCCGCCGCCAGTGCGCGGCGGGTCGTGGCGAGGGTCGCCCGGCTGGTGTCGTCCGGTTTCACGTCGGCTCCGTGTGGTCGGGTGGGGTGCGGGTGGTCGGGGCGCGCACGCTCGACCGTGGGGGCGGTCGGGGGCGGGCGCGTGACTCCCGTCTCTTTCGTCGTTCGGAGTCACCGTATACGCGCGGACCGCTCCTGGGGAGGGCCTGGGCACACGAGAGGGCCGCCGGTCATGCGCGAGTGACACGGACCGCGCATGGCCGACGGCCAGGGGGGAGGCCGTCCCGCCCCGCCCCAGCCACGAAAGCGGGGAGGGACGGCCTCAGGGAACGAAGACCAGGGTCAGTGAGCCGCTGAGAACTGGTCTTCTTCGGTGGAGCCGGTGAGAGCCGTGGTGCTGGCCTCGGGGGAGATGGTCGTGCTGATCGCGTCGAAGTAGCCGGTGCCGACCTCGCGCTGGTGGCGGGTGGCGGTGTAACCGTCGGCCTCGGACGCGAACTCGGCCTCCTGGAGCTCGACGTACGACGTCATGCCGTTGGCCGCGTAGCCCTTGGCCAGGTTGAACATCGAGTGGTTGAGCGAGTGGAAGCCCGCGAGGGTGATGAACTGGAACTTGTAGCCCATGTGGCCCAGCTCGCGCTGGAACTTGGCGATGGTGGCGTCGTCGAGGTGACGCTTCCAGTTGAAGGACGGCGAGCAGTTGTAGGCCAGCATCTGGTCCGGGTACTCGGCCTTGATGCGCTCGGCGAAGTCGCGGGCGACCTCCAGGTCGGGGGTCGCGGTCTCCATCCAGAGCAGGTCGGAGTGTGGGGCGTAGGCCAGACCCCGGGCCACGCAGGCCTCGACGCCGTTGCGGAAGCGGTAGAAGCCCTCGGCGGTGCGCTCGCCGGTGGTGAAGGCCTGGTCGCGCTCGTCGATGTCACTGGTGATCAGGGTCGCGGCCTGGGCGTCGGTCCGCGCGATGACCAGGGACGGGACACCGGCGACGTCCGCAGCGAGGCGGGCGGCGTTGAGGGTCTTGACGTGCTGGCTGGTCGGGATGAGGACCTTGCCGCCCAGGTGGCCGCACTTCTTCTCGGAGGCGAGCTGGTCCTCCCAGTGCACGCCCGCGGCGCCCGAGGCGATCATGCCCTTCATGAGCTCGTAGGCGTTGAGGACGCCGCCGAAACCGGCCTCGGCGTCGGCCACGATCGGCGCCAGCCACTCGGGGGCGCTGTCGTCGCCCTCGGACCAGGTGATCTGGTCGGCGCGCAGGAGCGCGTTGTTGATGCGGCGGACCACGGCCGGGACCGAGTTGGCCGGGTAGAGGCTCTGGTCGGGGTAGGTGCTGCCGGAGAGGTTGGCGTCGGCCGCGACCTGCCAACCGGAGAGGTAGATGGCCTTCAGTCCGGCGCGGACCTGCTGGACCGCCTGGTTGCCGGTGAGGGCGCCGAGGCTGTTGACGTAGTCCTCGGTGTGGAGCAGGTCCCACAGGCGTTCGGCGCCGCGGCGGGCCAGGGTGTGCTCCTCGGTGACCGAACCGCGGAGCTTGACGACGTCGTCGGCGGAGTAGGTGCGCTCGATACCGGCCCACCGGGGGTTGGTCTCCCAGTCGCGCTGGAGTGCGGCGCTGGCTTCCTGACGTCGAGCGCTCGTGCTCATGTTCGTTCCCGCCTTACGTGTAGTCCCCAAGGTCTTCGCGCCGGTCGAGGGAGGCCTGCCAGGGGTCAGGGGCTGAACCCTGAGCGGTAAGTTCCCCGCCGGTAACTATGATTCTTGGGCAAGTTCCAAGGGTTTTCCACTCGAAATCGGGTGAAGATCGTTGTTTCTTTCCGTAAGATGAAGCCATGGCGTACTTTGGTGCTGAAGAAATACCGTCTTTGACGGGTGACCTGGATCTCGTCACGTTTGGCCAGCGGCTCCGTCATCTGCGCAAGGCGCGCGGCCTGACCCTGTCCGACCTGGGGGAACGCGTGGGGCGGGCGCCCTCCCAGCTCTCCCTGCTGGAGAACGGAAAACGTGAGCCCAAGCTCTCCTTGCTCACGTCTTTGGCTTCGGCCCTCGAGGTGTCCGTTGAGGAACTCCTGTCGAAGCAGCCCCCGAGCCGCCGCGCGCAACTGGAGATCGCGGTGGAGGAGGCCCAGCGCGACTCCCTGTACCAGGGCCTCCACCTCCCGCACCTGAAGGTGGGCAAGCGGGTCCCCAACGACGTCCTCGAACACATCGTGGGGCTCTACGACGAGCTCAAGAGACGCAACGCCAAGCCCACCGCCACCCCCGAGGAGGCGCGCCTGGCCAACGCCGACCTGCGCCGCCAGATGCGCGAGCGCGGCAACTACTTCGAGACCATCGAGGCCGCCGCCGCCGACACCCTCTCGGCGGTCAACTACACGGCCGGCCCCCTCTCCCAGGGACAGATCCTCGCGATCGCCACCCACCACGGGTTCTCCCTCAGGTACGTGCAGGACCTGCCCCGTTCGGTGCGCTCGCTCACCGACCACGTCAACCGGCGCATCTACCTCAAGCGCGAGACCACGCTGGGCATGCACAGCCCGCGCACGATCCTGCTCCAGACCCTGGGCCACGTCATCCTCGGCCACGACCAGCCCAGCGACTTCGGCGACTTCCTGCGCCAGCGCGTCGAGGCCAACTACTTCGCCGCCGCGGTCCTGATCCCCGAGAGCACGGCCGTCACCTACCTCCAGGAGGCCAAGAAGGCCCGCGACCTGTCCGTGGAGGACCTGCGCGACGTCTACTCCGTCTCCTACGAGATGGCCGCGCACCGGTTCACCAACCTGGCCCACCGCCACCTGGACCTGGTCTGCCACTTCATCCGCAACGACGAGACCGGCATCATCTACAAGGCCTACGAGAACGACGGACTGGTCTTCCCCACCGACGACACCGGCGCCATCGAGGGGCAGCGCATGTGCCGCCAGTGGTCGGGCCGCCAGGTCTTCCAGTCGCCGGACCGCTACTCGATCTACTACCAGTACACCGACAAGCCCAACGGCACCCACTGGTGCGTGGCGCACGTGGACCCCAGCCGCGAACGCAACTTCGCCATCACCCTGGGCGTGCCCTACAAGGAGTCCCGCTGGTTCCGCGGTCGCGAGACCACCAACCGCACCAAGTCGAACTGCCCCAACGGCGAGTGCTGCGTACGTCCGCCCGCCCGGCTCGCCAGCCGTTGGGAGGGCAACGTGTGGCCCTCGGCCCGCGCCCACTCCCACGTGCTCTCGGCCCTGCCCTCCGGCACCTTCCCCGGCGTGGACGAGCACGACGTCTACACCTTCCTGGAGGCCCACAGCCAGGACTGACCCTTCCGCCCCCGCACTCGCGCGAAGGGGGGCGACGCGCACGGCGCCGCCCCCAGCCGCCGGTCCGGACCCCGGGCCTGCCCGGGGTCCGGACCGCTCAGGCGCGCAGGTCCCGTAGCGCCTCCGGAGTGAGGTCGCCCAGCGACGGGTAGCCGTCGACCGCCATGAGTAGGTCCGCCTCGGCCAGCATCGACCGCAGCACGTGGACGACCCCGTCCGTGCCTCCGGTCGCCAGCCCGTACACGTAGGGGCGGCCGACCGCCACCGCCGTCGCGCCCAGGGCCAGGGCCTTGACCGCGTCCGTGCCCGAGCGCACACCGGAGTCGAAGATCACCGGCAGGTCGGTGGCGGCGGCCACCTCCGGCAGGCACTCCAGGGCGGGGATGCCGCCGTTGGCTTGGCGGCCGCCGTGGTTGGAGACGTAGATCGCGTCCACGCCCCCGTCCGCCGCCCGCCGCGCGTCGTCGGGGTGGCACACGCCCTTGACGATCAACGGCAGCTCGGTGAGGGACCGCAGCCACGGAAGGTCGTCCCAGGTCAAAGGGTTGCCGAAGATGCCAGCCCACTGCGCTGTCACCGTCTCGCGCGGTGCGTCCGCGCCGACCAGCCCCTGGAAGACGGGATCGGAGGTGTAGTTGGCCAGGCAGTGCCCGTGCAGCATCGGCAGGTGACCGGTGGCCAGGTCGCGCGGGCGCCAACCGGTGACCCAGGTGTCCAGGGTGACGACGATCCCGGCGAACCCCGCCGCCTCGGCCCGCCGGACCAGGCTGGCCGCCAGCTCGCGGTCGGTCGGCGTGTACAGCTGGAAGAAGCCGGGGGTGTCGCCGAACCGCGCGGCCACCTCCTCCAGCGGGTCCTGCGACAGGGTGGAGGCGATCATCGGCACCCCGGTACGCGCCGCGGCGTCGGCGACGGCCAGGTCGCCGTGCCCGTCCTGGGCGCACAGGCCGACCACCCCGACCGGGGCCATCAGCAGCGGTGAGGGGAGCCGGACCCCGCACAGGTCGACGCCGGTGTCGCGTTCACGGGCTCCCACGAACATGCGGGGATAGAGCCCCCAGCGGCGGAAGGCCTCGGCGTTGGCCTCCTGGGTGTGCTCGTCGCCCGCGCCGCCCGCCACGTAGGACCACACGCGCGGCGGGAGCGCGCGCTCGGCCCGGCGCTCCAGCTCGGGGAAGGTCATGGGATGCGGGGGGACGGCTCCGGTGAGGCCGTTGAGGTAGATCTCCAGCTGGTAGTCGCCGTGCTGCGGGGCCAAGGTCGCCTCCGGGTCGGGGGTGGGAGGGGCGGGTGTGACCCGCATCATTCAGACGGGCGCGTACGCGTGTCAAGGGTCCGCGGCCGGGGGAGCGGGGTGCGGGCCTTAGCGGGGAATTGGTCTCCCGATGAGCCGGAGCGGGGTACGGGCCACACGTGGAACCGATGCTGGCGAGCGCCGTCGACCGACTTCCCACCGGTGAGCACCTGCTCTACGAGCCCAAGTGGGACGGTTTCCGCTGCCTGGCCTCGACCGGGCCCGTGCGCATGACCAGCAGGCACGGGCGCACGCTCTCGCAGCGGTTCCCGGAGATCGCGGACGCCCTGGCCCGGCAGCTGCCCGAGGGGGTCCTGCTGGACGGGGAGATCGTCCGTTGGGCGCCCGACGGGCGGCTGGACTTCGGCGCCCTCCTGCGGCGCAACGGAGCCTCGGCCCGCCAGGCCCGGGCCCAGGGCCGCACGGAACCCTGCCACCTGGTGGTCTTCGACCTGCTGGCGGCGGGCGGCCGGGACCTCGCCCACCGTGCGCTGTCCCACCGGCGCGCGGAGTTGGAGCGCCTGATGGGCCTGGTCGAGCAGCCCTCGCCGCTCACCCTCGGCTGGCAGACCGACAACCCCGACGTCGCCTCGCAGTGGTGGGAGGAGATGCCCGCCGTCGGTGTCGAGGGGGTGATGGTCAAGGACGGGCGGCGTTCCTACCGTCCGGGCCGCAGGGACTGGCGCAAGTGGAAGCACCGCGTCACCACCGAGGCGATCGTGGGCGGGGTCGTCGGGCACGCCCGCGCCCCGCGGGCCCTCATCCTCGGCCGGGTGGACTCCGCGACCGGGGAGCTGCGCGTGGCCGGACGGACCGGGGACCTCGCTCCGGAGCAGTCCGAGGAGCTCGCGGGGCACCTGGTCAAGACCGACGACCACCCCTGGCCCCGGACCCTGGCGGCCACGTGGGGGGAGAGCTCACGCCAGCACTACTCGCGGGTCGTCCCGGACCTGGTGGTGGAGGTGTGCCCGGACTCCGCCGAGGTCGCGGGCCGGTGGCGGCACGTCGTGCGCTACCTGCGCGCGCGGCCCGACCTGCAGCCCGGGGACGTGCCCCGGGACCTGGACACCGAGTAGCGCTCATCCGGCCTCGGCGACCGCGTCGGCGAGCTCCTCCTTGGTCATCCGGGAGCGCCCCGGAATGTCGAGCTCCCTCGCCCGCTCCATGAGCTCGCCCTTGGTCGGCCGGCGGTCGTCGGAGGACCTCGGAGCCGGAGCGCGGCCGTGCCGTCCGGAGGAGCCCGCGCGGTCCTTCCTGCGCTGGCGGAGCGAGGCGCGCAGCGCGTCGTCCAACGCGACCACCTTGCCCTCGCCCTTCTCCTCGGGTTCGCGGCCCTCGTAGGTGACCGTCCCGCCGCGCGCCTTCGCTGCGATCAACTCCTCCAACCTGCGTTCGTACTCGTCGGTGTACTGCGAGGGCTCCCACTCGGCGGTCATGGCGTCGATCAGCTGCGCCGCGAGCCGGAGCTCGCCCCGGTCGACCTCGCCGTTCGGGGGCCGCATGACGTCCTCGGGGTCGCGGACCTCGTCGGGCCAGTACAGGGTGCTCGCGGTGAGCACGCCCTGCTGCGGCGCGACCAGCGCCAGGTGCTGCCGGTTGCGCATGACCAGCGTGCCGAGCCCCGCCCTTCCGGACTCCTCCAGGGCGGCCAGGAGAAGGCGGTAGGGCTTCGCGGAGCTCTTGTCCGGACCGAGGTAGTAGGTGGAGGCGTACCACAGGGGGTCGACGTCCTCGGCGGAGACGAACCCGGTGATCTCGAGGGTCCGGCTCCGCCCGGGCTGGACCTGTTCCATGTCGGCGGGTTCCAGGAGCACGTAGGAGTCGGACTCGTCGACCTCGGCGCCCTTGACGATGTCCTCGCTGGCCACCCGCTCACCGGTGTCCTCGTTGACGCGCTGGTAGCGCACGCGCGCGCTGGTTCCGCGGACGAACTGGTGGACGGTCGGTCCGTGTCTTTCGCGCGCGGAGTACATGCGCACCCCCACGGACACCAGTCCGAAGCTGATCGTTCCGGTCCACACGGTTCCCGGCACTGCTCACACCCCCTGCCTCCCAGTGTGTGAGCGGGGTGGCAAACGCCGGACAGGTGCGCGTCACGTCTCCCTCCCGTTTGCGCGTGGGGGACCGTTGTGCCTGTCCAGGTCGACTGTTACCGTTGGTAGCACTTCATGGTCGCCCCTCCGCCCCCCGGAGGACCAACAAAGGATGCCAGCGCATGAGTGACGCCACCGCGCCCGCCTTCAGCATGGAACCGAGCGAGGATGTCCGCGACGTCCGGGACTGGGCCCACGGGTTCGCCGCCGACGTCATCCGCCCGGCCGCCGCCGAGTGGGACGAGCGCGAGGAGACCCCCTGGCCCATCATCCAGGAGGCCGCCAAGATCGGCCTCTACTCCCTGGACTTCTTCGCCAACCAGTGGCTGGAACCCACCGGACTCGGCATTCCCGTGGCCTTCGAGGAGCTCTACTGGGGAGACCCGGGCATCGCGCTGGCGATCACCGGGACCGGCCTGGCCGCGGTCTCCGTGGCCTCCAACGGAACCCAGGAACAGCTCTTCGAGTGGGTGCCGCAGATGTTCGGCACCCCCGACGACGTCAAACTCGGCGCCTTCTGTTCCTCCGAGCCCGACGCGGGTTCGGACGTCTCCGCGATCCGCACCCGCGCCGTCTACGACCAGGCCAAGGACGAGTGGGTGCTCAACGGCGTCAAGACCTGGGCCACCAACGGCGGCATCGCCCACGTCCATGTCGTCGTGGCCTCCGTGGAGCCGGACCTGGGTTCGCGCGGGCAGGCGTCGTTCGTCGTCCCGCCGAACACCCCCGGCCTGTCCCAGGGACAGAAGTTCGCCAAGCACGGCATCCGTGCCTCCCACACCGCCGAGGTGATCCTGGACGACGTGCGGATTCCCGGGTCGTGCCTCCTGGGTGGCAAGGACAAGCTCGACGAGCGCCTCGCACGGGCCAGGGAGGGTAAGCGCTCCAAGGGCCAGGCCGCCATGAGGACCTTCGAGGCCTCCCGGCCGAGTGTGGGGGTGATGGCCGTGGGCTGTGCGCGGGCCGCCTTCGAGTACGCCCGCGACTACTCCGTCCAGCGCGAGCAGTTCGGCCGCCCCATCGGCGACAACCAGGGCGTGGCCTTCCTCCTGGCCGACATGGCCACCCGCATCGACGCCGCCCGCCTCCTCGTGTGGCGAGCCGCCTGGATGGCCCGCCAGGGCAAGGACTTCACCCAGGCCGAGGGCTCCATGAGCAAGCTCTACGCCTCCGAGACCGCCACCTACGTCACCCAGAACGCCCTACGCGTCCTGGGCGGCAACGGCTACACCCGCGACTACCCCGTCGAGCGCTGGCACCGCGACGCCTCCATCTTCACCATCTTCGAGGGCGCCAGCGAGATCCAGAGGCTCATCATCGGCCGCACCGTCACCGGCCTCCCCGTCCGCTGACGCACGGGCGGTGCGTCGCGGCGGGGGCCCTGCGTCGGACCCCCGCCGCCCGGGCACCCCGCGGACGCCCGCCCCCGCCGGGGCTACTCGGGGAAGTGACAGGCGACCGGGTGCCCCGCCCCCCGGTCCACCAGCTCCGGCGCCTCCTCCGCGCACACCTGGCGCGCCTTCCAACAGCGGGTACGGAACCGGCAGCCGCTGGGAGGGTCCACCGGGCTGGGCACGTCTCCCGTCAGGACGATCCGCTCCCGGGTCCGCTCGGTGCGCGGGTTCGCCCAAGGGGCCGCCGACAGCAGGGCGACCGTGTACGGGTGCGACGGCCGGTCGTAGACGTCCTCGCGGGTGCCGGTCTCCACCACCCCGCCCAGGTACATCACCGCCACCCGGTCCGAGATGTGCCGCACCACCGACAGGTCGTGGGCGATGAACACGTACGACAACCCCAGCCGCTCCTGGAGTTCCGCCAGCAGGTTCACCACACCCGCCTGCACCGACACGTCCAGTGCCGAGACGGGCTCGTCCAGTACGAGCAGCCGGGGCTCCAGAGCCAGGGCCCGGGCGATACCCACCCTCTGGCGCTGACCGCCGGAGAACTCGTGCGGGTAGCGGTTGCCGTGCTCCGGGCTCAGCCCGACCATGCGCAGCAGCTCGGCGACCCGGCCCGGTCCGCCCTCCCGCCACCGCCGGTGGACCTTGAGCGGCTCGGCGATGATGTCGTTCACCGGCAGCCGGGGGTTGAGCGAGGCGTAGGGGTCCTGGAAGACCATGCCGACCTCGCGCCGGACCCGCTGCATCCCCGACGAGGACATCGTGGTGAGCTCCTCGCCGCGGAACCGGACCGACCCGGCGGTGGGCGCCACCAGTTGGAGGATGGCCCGCCCCGTGGTCGACTTGCCGCACCCGGACTCCCCGACCACGCCGAGGGTCTCGCGCTCGGCCAGCCTCAGGCTCACGCCGTTCACGGCGTGCACCTGTCCGACCACCCGGCGCAGGAGGCCGTTCCCGTATACGGGGAAACGCACCTCCAGGTCGCGGACCTCGAGCAGGGGGGTCCGGTCCGGCGGCGCGGACCGTTCCTGTGAAGCGGTCGTCATCGCGTCGTCCCCCCGTTGCGGAAGAAGGTGGTCGGGTCCGCCACTCCGATGAGCCGGTCGCCGTGGTGGCAGGCCGCGAGGTGGGCGCCGCCCGATCCCTCCACCGGGGCCAGGTCGGGCTCGCTCGCGCGGCAGGCGTCGTCGGCCAGCGGGCAGCGCGGTGAGAACGGGCACCCCGGCGGCAGGTGGATCAGCGACGGCGGGGTCCCGAGGATGGGGCGCAGGCGCTCGCCGCGCTCGGAGGTCATCGACGGCGTCGAGCCGAGCAGCCCGGCCGTGTACGGCATCCGGGTCCGGTAGAACACCTCGTCGGTGTCGCCGATCTCCACCGGACGGCCCGCGTACATCACCAGGACCCGGTGGGCCAGGCCCGCCACCACGCCCAGGTCGTGCGTGATGAGCAGGATCGCCGCGTTGACGGCGTCCTTGACCTCCAGCAGCTTCTCCAGGATCTGCGCCTGCACGGTCACGTCCAGCGCCGTGGTCGGCTCGTCGGCGATGATGACGTCGGGGCCGTTGATGATCGCCATGGCGATCATCACCCGCTGGCGCATGCCCCCGGAGAACTCGTGCGGGTAGCTGCGCAGACGCCGGGCCGACTGGGGGATGCCCACCAGGTCGAGCATCTCCCGCGCCCGTTCGAGCGCCTTCCTCGGCGGTACCAGGTCGTGCGCCCGCACCGCCTCGGCCAGCTGGTCCCCGACCGTGTGCACCGGGTTGAGCGCGGTCATGGGGTCCTGGAAGACCATCGAGATGCGGCGGCCCCGCAGGGAGCGCAGCTCCTTCTGCCGAACGGACAGCAGGTCGCGTCCCCGGTACAGCACCCGACCGGAGACGCGCGCCCCGCGCGGAAGCAGGCCCAGCAGCGCCATGGAGGAGACCGACTTGCCCGATCCCGACTCACCGACGATGGACAGGACCTCGCGCTCGCGCAGGGTGTAGGAGACGTCGCGGACGGCGCGGACCACGCCGTCGTCGGTGGGGAACTCCACGGACAGGTTCTCGACCCGCAGCACCTCGCGCTCGGTGGGCGCCTGGGCCTCGGCGAGGGTGCGGGCGGTGTGCGCCCCACCGGAGGCCTCACCGGCCGGGGGGCTCGCGGCCCGGCCCGGCGGTGTCCCCGGCGGAGGTGGGACGGGGGGTGTCCGGGTCATCAGTCACGCACCCTGTTCTGTCGTGGGTCGAAGGCGTCGCGCAGGCCGTCGCCGATGAAGTTCACCGACAGCGCGATCAGGATGATGAAGAGGCCGGGCCAGTAGAACAACCAGGGGCGGGTGCCCATCGCGCTCCGGTAGTCGGTGATGAGGCGGCCCAGAGAGGTGTCCGGCGGCTGCACGCCCATACCCAGGAACGAGAGGGCGGACTCCAGCAGTACCGCGGCCGCGATCGCGAGCGTCACGCTGACGATGATCACGCCCACCGTGTTCGGCAGGACGTGCTTGAAGATGATCCGCGCCGAGGACGTGCCCACCGAGCGCGCCGCCTCCACGAACTCCTTCTCGCGCAGGGACAGCACCGAGCCGCGCACCAGACGGGCGGTCTGGGTCCAGGTCACCAGCCCCAGGACGACGCCCAGGTAGAGGATGCCCGCCTGACCGGCGATCTTGGCGGCGGCCGCCGTGATGGCCAGGAGCGGGATCGCGATGAGGACGTCGGTGACCCGCATCAGCACCGTCTCGGTCCAGCCGCGGAAGTAGCCCGCGCAGGCGCCGATGACCGTGCCCACGACGGTGGCCACGACCCCGACGAGGAAGGCGATGGTGAGGGACACCTGGGTGCCGCGCATGGTCAGCGCGAAGTAGTCCTTGCCGACGTTGTCCTGACCGAAGGGGTGTTCCCCCAGGGTCACGCCCGAGCCGCCGAGGAACCCCGGGACGAGGCCGAGCGTGGGCGCGCCGCCGTCGTTGAGCGGACCCGTCGCCGAGGGCGACTTGTCCCACCAGCCGGGTACGGGACCGAAGCCGATCGAACTGAAGGACAGCAGGACCACCCCGGCCAGCAGCACCATGCCGAGGAGCGCCGCGCGGTGCCGGAAGAAGCGGGAGCGGATCAGTTGCCACTGGGTACGGGCCGCGATGTCCAGGCCCTGGGCCGCGTCGGAGGCCGGTACCCCGGGCTCCGCCGGTCCGCCCTCGGGGTCGGGCGGCGGTGTGCCGTGGTGCGTCGTCATCGAGTGTCTCCCTCCGTCACGACAGCCGAATCCGGGGGTCGAGGTAGGCGTAGGTGATGTCGGCGACCATGTTGAACAGCACGATCGCGCCGCCCGCCACCACGAAGAACGCCATGACGGGTGCGGGGTCGGCCTCGTTGAGTCCGGTGAGCAGCAGGTGGCCCATCGCGCGCCAGCCGAAGACCGTCTCCGTGACCACGGCCCCGCCGATCACGGTCCCGAAGTCGTAGGCGGCCAGGGTGGTGACGGGGATGAGGCCGTTGCGGAAGGCGTGCCGGGTCATGACCGTGCGTTCGGGAAGACCCTTGGCGCGGGCCGTGCGCACGTAGTCCTGGTTCATCACCTCCAACATGCTGGCGCGGCTGTACCGGGTGTAGGTGGCCAGGGAGACCAGGATCAGCGCCAGGGTGGGCAGGGCCAGGTGACCCGCCGAGTCCAGCGACAGTTCCCAGAACGTGCCCTGGTAGTTGGGGGTGCTGGCCCCCACCGTCGAGATGGGGCGGCCCTGCATGGAGGCGCTGTAGGAGGCGAAGGAGCGGAGCATGCGGTCGACGAAGATGACTCCGCCGGTGAACAGGCCCGTCCACAGGGCCGCCGCGACGGCTTCGCGCCGGTACAGCACTCCGCCGATCACGTGGCCGAGGACCACGCACACGACCACGGTGGCCGCCGCCAGGCCGACGATGACCACCAGGCCGGGGTCGGCCAGGACCGGTGACAGGGCGAAGTACAGGACCGTGCCGGTCCCGGCCGAGGCCAGCGCGGCGTACATGGGACGGTTCGGTCGCGGACCGGAGATGAGCACACTGAAGCCCACCGCGGCTCCGAACGCGCTGATCGCCACCACCACCGGACCCAGACCGGGGTCGGTGAACCACCGGGTGACCGAGACGAACGTGAGCACCCCCGCCGTGGCGGCGGCGGCTCCGGCGAACGCGATCACCCGGGTCCTGCGGTCGCCGACGACCAGGGAGCTCCAGGCCAGACCGGCGGCGAGCGCCACCGCGACGATGAGCGGGGCGGGGATGACCGGTTGCTCCAACCAGTTGTTGAACTCGATGGCTCCGTACTGCTTGAGCAGCACCCCGACCCAGAAGATCGGCAGGGAGAAGGCGACGAACGCGCCGAAGGTCACCGAGTGGTCGAAGCCGCTGTACTGGCGCAGCGCGGACACGATGCCGATGGCGATGCCGATGATGATCGCGAGGAGGGTGGCGGCCACCACCAGCTGCATGGTGGCGGACACGGCGTCCGAGAGCAGGACGTTGACGTCCTGGCCCTGGCGGTTGACACCGAAGTCGCCCGTGGCGACCGCGCCGAGCCAGAGGAGGTAACGGGCGTGGACGGGCAGGTCGAGGCGCATCCGCTCGGTCCGCTCCGCCATGGCGGCCTCGCGGGCGTTCTCCGGGAGTTCCCTGAGGTCGGCGAGCGGGTCCCCGGTGTTGGTCGCGAGGACGAACATCACGAAGGTCGCGGCGAAGAGCACGAAGACCGAGACGACGAGCCTTCGCGCGATGAAGACGAGCACGTGTGCTGACTCCTGGGGGCAGTGGGACGTTCACGCGCGCCCGACGGCAGCGGCCTCGCGGGACCGTGGTCGGGGCCGCGCCGTCCGGGAGGGGACCGGACGGCGCGGCCTCACGCGCTGTGGGCGGGGGCTAGCGGACCGACCAGTCCCACACGTTCCAGACGATGTCGGTCTGGGCGGGGTTGGGGACGACGTTCTCCACGTTGTCGCTCCACGCGGCGGTGCCGGGGTGGCTGAACAGCGGGATCGTCACCAGGTCGTCCCAGAGGATCGTCTCGATCTCGTTGATGATCTCCAGTTGGGCGTCGGAGTCGGCCTCCTGGAGGACGTCGGACAGCAGCCCGTCCAGTTCGTCGTTGGAGTAGCAGCCGTTGTTGTTGCCCTTGGCCTCGCCGGTGCACTCCTCAGGGGAGCGGAAGGTGGAGTTCCAGCTGCTCACCTGGGCCGACCCGGACCACGCGTACATGGCCACGTCGTAGGTGTTCTGCGACAGCCCGCCGTCGGTGTCGAAGAACGTGTCCTCGCCGTTGATCTGTACGTCGAACCCGGCCTGGTCGCAGGAGTCCTTGATCAGCTCGGCGGTCTGCTGGCGGCGGGGGTTGCCGCCGATGAAGCCGAGGCGCACCTCCTGGCCGACCATGTCGAGCTCCTCCAGGAGTTCGCGGGAGCGGTCGAGGTCCACCTCGGCCCACTGGTCGCCGCCACTGGCGGCCACGGCCTCCGCGTAGCCCGGGTCGAAGGGCGCGATGTTGCGGACGTCCATCGTCTCGGCGTCCGGTTGGACCGGCTTGATCAGGTTGTCCACGATGAGCTGGCGGGGGACACACTCGGCGAAGGCCTCGCGCAGGTCGTAGTCCTCGAAGGGGCTGGAGTCGAAGTTGAAGTCGAGGTGCTCGTAGATGTACTCGTCGTACACCTGGTACTCCACGCCCGCCAGGGCCTCGATCTGGTTGATCAGGTCGACCGTGGGCTGGGGCCGCATGATGTTGATCTCTCGGTTCTCCAGGGCCTGGGTCTGCTCGTCGGAGGCGATCCAGCGCACGACGATGTTGGTGGTGGCCGGGGCCTCACCCCACCAGCTCTCGTTCGGCTCCAGGGTCAGGGACTGCCCGGCCTCGTATCCGGCGAGCTGGTAGGGGCCGGAGGAGGGGGTGAGGGCGGGGTCCGGCAGGGCTCCGCTGACGGTCCAGCCCTCGTTGAAGAACTCGACGGACTCGGCGAGGGCGTCGTGGTCCTCGTCGCGGATGGCCGCCACGAGTTCCTCGACGGTGAGTCCGCCCTGGTCGGCGACCACGTGCGCGGGCATGAGGGTGTTGTTGCCGTTGCCCGGTCCGTTGCTGTTCCAGTCGGAGAAGGGGACCTCGTACTCGAGGGCGAAGTCCTTGTCCCCGATATCGCAGTCGGGCAGGAGGGTGTCCTCGGTGCCCGCCGTACCGTTGGAGGAGAACGCGAAGCGGCCGCTCTGCTGGGCCCACCACAGCAGCGCGTCGGCGCAGTCGATGTCCTCCCCGTCGGACCACACGGCGTCGGGGTGGATCGAGTACTCGACGATCTGCGGGTCGTCGGAGACCAGCTCGTAGGTCCCGAACTCGGTGTTCGGCGTCACCGCTCCGCCCTCACCGTAGTACCAGAAGCCGCTGGTCAGCTGGTGGTTGATGATGGCGTTCTTGCTGGAGTTGGCTCCGGCGGTGGTGTTGTTGAAGCTGTCGTACTCCTGGTCCCACGCCAGGGTGATGGTCGTGGAGTCCGCGGAGGCGCCGCTGTCGCCGCCGTCCGACGTGGAGCACGCGGAGAGCACGAGCGCTCCCGCGGCCGCCACGGCCGTTGCCTTGGTGATCTTCCCGGTGATTCTCACGCAGTGTTCCTCTGCCGCTCGGGGGACGAATCCAGGATCGAAGTAGAACGGATTCTGGGCAGAGGGTGGGTCTGAGGCAATAGTCCGGCTTGTGCTGTTATCCACCTGACGCGAATGGGGGGAGAAAAATGCGCAGAAAGAGAACTTCGGGGAGGAAAACGGTCGGCCCGGCGTCCGCTCGTCCGGTGATCATCACCGGGTTCGACGGGCGATGGGGACGATGGGATGGTCCCTGGTCGCGTCATCCCATGAGAGGACGGAGCGCACCTCGAAACGGAGCGCGGACCTTTTCCCGGAGTGGTTCCAGTCAGCTCGTGTGGCGGGCGAAAAGGGAGAAAGAAGAGAGAAGAATGTGGAAGCAGGGAGCGCCGCTATCGCGCATTTCCACCTCCGCCCGCGCGAACTCCCCTTCCTTTCCTTGGCGGCCCGCGTCGTCGCGCACGCCTGGAGGAAGGCGGTCCCGCGACCGGCTCCGTGCCCCGCCCCTCCCGCCGTCCAGCGGAGGACGACCGCCGCCGCCCCCGCACGCCCCCGTTACCCTGTGACCCATGACATCAGGCAACGGCGCCCCCACCCTCACCGTTCCGGCGGCCTACAACGGCCCCGACGGCTCCGGCAACGGAGGCTACAGTGCGGGACTGCTCGCCGCGCGACTCACCGGACCGGGCGGCCCCACCGTCCAGGTCACCCTGCGCTCGCCACCGCCGCTGGACCGCTCGCTCCTGGTCGAGGACGCCCCGGGCGGGGATCTGCTCCTGGTCGACCCCGCCTCGACCGACCCCGCCTCGGCCGACCGTGCCCGACCGGTGGCCGAGGCCGTCGTCGCCGACCCCCTGGACCCCGATCTGATCCCCGGCGGTCCGGTCGGCGCCGACGAGGCCCGGGAGGCGCGTCAGCGGTACGGCGGGCTGGTCGAACACCCCTTCCCCCGCTGCTACTCCTGCGGGCCCGAACGCGCCGAGGGCGACGGCCTGCGCCTGTTCGCCGGATCGGTGCGCCCGGGCGGGGGCCCTGACGGGGTCGGCAACACCGTCGCCTGCCCCTGGCACGTGCGCCCGGAGACGGACGGCGGTGACGGGACGGCCGCCCTCGCCCAGGTCTGGGCCGCCCTGGACTGCCCCGGCGGCTGGTCCAGCGACGTCGTCGGCCGCCCCATCGTTCTCGGTCGCATCACGGCGCGGGTGCTGGCCGCGCCCGCGGTCGGCTCCACCGCGGTCGTCATGGGCCACCTGGAGTCCGTCGACGGCCGCAAGGTTCACACCCTCAGCGCCCTCCACGACGGGGACGGCCGTCCACTGGCGGTGGCCCGCGCGACCTGGATCGCGATCCGAACCCGAGGGTGAGCGCCCTCGCCTCGGACCGCCGGGGCGTCCCCTCCAGTACGGTGAACCCTTGTGGCCCTCGAAAACGCTCAGCAGACCGCGCCCGACGACGACCCCCACGCCACGGCGCCCCGGCGCCCGGGCGCCGCCGCTGTCGGGGCGCAGCAGCCCGACGGCCATGGTCAGCGAAGTGGTCTTGCCCGCGCCGTTCGGGCCGACGAGTCCGTAGAAG
>NZ_JBEYHA010000071.1:0-21852 GCF_040635075.1 Nocardiopsis sp. NPDC007018 | reverse complement strand
GCGAGGCCGAGCGCGAGGCGCAGATCATCGCCTTCATCGAACGCCGCAGCCAGGTGTACGACCAGTACGCCGACGCCCGGTTGCGGGCCGCAGGGCCCGCCGCGCCCCGGCCGTCGCCCGCTCCCTCTACGGCGACCAGCTCGAAGAAGAGGAACCCGAGGAACCGGGTGCGCCCGCCGAGCCCCTCCGGTAGGAGCTCGGCGGGGGTGTCCGGCGCGACGGGCGGTTCGTCGACGCCCGCGACGTGGAACCCGGAAGCGGTGAAGTCCCGCACCATCGCGTGCAGCGGGCGGTGCCAGACGTTCAGGACGATCGGCCGCCCCCGGAGTTCGTGTTCCAGCGGCCAGGGGGCGGTCGAGAAGTAGTCGATCTCCGGTGTGACGAGCTTGTGGACGAACGGGTGCTCCACGGACACCAGGAGGCGGCCGCCGGGCCGCAGCACCCGGCGCAGCTCGCGGAGCGGGGGTTCCCACTCCTCCAGGTAGTGCAGGGCCAGCGAGCAGACGGCGTCGTCGAACGCGTCGTCCTCGTACGGGAGCCGTTCGGCCAGGTCCGCCACGCGCAGGTCGGCGTCGTCGCCGAGGCGGCCGCGCGCCAGCCGGATCATCTCCGCGCTCGCGTCGAACCCGGCCACCTCCGCGCCGCGCGCACGGAGCTCCAGGGTGAGGGGGCCCGAGCCGCACCCGGCGTCCAGGATTCGGCGGCCGGCCACGTCGCCCGCGAGGCGGAGCATGGCGGGACGCTCGTAGTGGGCGTTCATGAGGTTGGCGTCGTTGTCGGACGAGTAGGCCTCGGCGAAGTCGTCGTAGTCGCTGGGTGACACGGTGGAGGGCTCCTCGGGGTCGGGGGGTGACGGGTTCCGAGGGTAGCCACGACGGGCGTGTCGCAGGACCGGCGACAACGGGGTCACGACATACCGTAGTCATTAAGTCGCTTTTAGTTTTCCCTGGTGCAGAATGTGTGTTCTGAGACAGGGGGGACACTTGTGACCATGGTGCGAAGATGGGGGCTCACCTGGGCCGTCGGTCTCGCCGCCGTCCTGATCATCGGGCCGATACTCGCCCGTCCGCTGATGCGGGAGGACGTCTTCGGTGAGCCGTCCGTGCTGTTCCTGATCGCCTGGTCGCCGATGTTCCTCGGCATGCTGATCGCCTGGGGGCTCTCGCGGGGGTTCGGGCGGCGCCGGGAACTCGACCAGCGCATCACGGCCGCCATGGACGGCCATCCGGTCTACCGGGAACTCGCCTGGATGGCGCTCCTGCTCACCGGCTTCGTCCTGTCCATGGTCGTGCTCTCGTGGATCTTCAGCGTCTACGGGGAGGAGACCGGCGTCTCCCCGGACCTGGCGATGTCCGTGGCGCTGGTCTCGCGGCTGCTGTTCCTGTTCGCCATCCCCCTGCTGATCCTGGACCGCTCTGGCCTGACCGTCGACGGCAAGGGCACGGCCATGCCGTCGATCGCCCTGAAGATCTCCGAACCCTGGCGCTGGCTCGGACTGATCCCCGTGCTGGTCTCGGTGGCGCTGATCGGCGTCCTCATCACGCCGCACATCGGGTTGCCCCCTCCGTCGCTGACGCTGTACGCCATGCTCGTCGCGTTCACCGTGGTCGCCACCTGCGAGGAGATCTTCTTCCGGGGCATGATGCAGAGCCGACTCGAACTGCTCATGGGACGCTGGGGCGGCATCGTGGCGACGTCGGTGGTGTTCGCCATGACCTACGCGTTCATCCAGCCCTACGACGCGGTCTCCCAGCTTCCCGGCATCGACTTCGTGCACGACACCGGCATGGCGCTGCTCACCTACGGCGTCGCCAGCCTGTTCTACGGCTACCTGTGGGCCTGCTTCCGCAACACCTGGATCAACGTCCTCATGCGCGTGTCGGTGTTCGTGCTCATCCTGCCGCCCGACCTCCAGATCGGGATCGGCGGGTAGGACCGCCCGCCGCCCCGGCCCCCCAACACCGAAGAACCCGTGTCCCGCCAGGTCAGGCGGGGCGCGTGGCCGTGCCATGAGCGAAAACTTGCCCGGGCTCCAGGGAGCCGGGCGGGGATATGGGTACAGATGCTCCATAGCAGTCGCGTTGCGGTCATTTTCCCCTCACGGGGTTGTCACCGTGTGGTCATGAAAAAGGGGGAGTCTGCCCACTGTGAGCACGGAATCAGCGCCAACACCAGCGGGACCCGCCACCGCCGACCTTCCCGCCGACAGGTTCATGGACCGGGAGGAGGGGTGGCTTCGCTTCAACCAACGGGTACTCGAACTCGCGGAGGACGAGACCATCCCGCTGCTCGAACGGACGCGGTTCCTGGCCATCTTCTCCAGCAACCTGGACGAGTTCTTCATGGTGCGGGTGGCGGGCCTCAAACGCCGCCTGGCCACGGGGCTCTCCGTCGCCTCGCCCAGCGGTCACCACCCCAGGGACCTGCTGGAGCGCATCTCGCTGTTCACCCACGACCAGATCCTGCGCCTGACCGCCTGCTTCGAGGACAGCGTCGCCCCCGCCCTCGCGGCGGAGGGCATCAGCATCGTCCGCTGGAACGAGCTGGACGACTTCGAGCGCGAGTACCTGCACGGCTACTTCCGCCGCGCCATCTACCCGCTGGTCACCCCGTTCGCGGTCGACTCCGCGCACCCGTTCCCCTACATCTCCGGGCGCTCCCTCAACCTCGCCGTCACCGTCCGCGACCCGCACGACGACCGGCGCATGTTCGCCCGCGTCAAGGTGCCCAGCGCGCTGCCCAGGTTCATCGAGCTCACCACACACGGCGGCGGCCGGTTCGTCCCCGTCGAGGACATCATCGCGGGCCACCTGCCCCAGCTGTTCGAAGGCATGCAGGTGGTCGAGCACCACGCCTTCCGGGTCACGCGCAACGCCGACCTGGAGGTCGACGAGGACGAGACCGACGACCTCGTCCAGTCCCTGGAGAACGAACTCCTGCGGCGCCGCTTCGGCCCGCTCGTGCGCCTGGAGGTCGAGCAGACCATCAGCGACGAGGTGCTGGCCATCCTCCGCGAACAGCTCGGAGCCGAAGCGGAGGAGGTCTACCGCGTCCCCGGCCCGCTCAACCTGGCCGGTCTCGCCCAGATCGCCGACACCGACCGCCCCGACCTGCGCTACCCGCCCATGGTCCCGGTGGAGCCGCGCGCGCTCACCTCCGGCGACCTGTTCGCGACCATCCGCGAACGCGAGGTGCTGGTCCACCACCCCTACGAATCCTTCGCCACCACCACCGAACGGTTCCTGTCACTGGCCTCCACCGACCCCAAGGTCGTGGCGATCAAGCAGACCCTCTACCGCACCAGCGGCGACTCGCCCATCGTCGAGTCGCTCATCGAGGCCGCCCGCGACGGCAAGGAGGTCGTCGTCCTGGTCGAGGTCAAGGCCCGCTTCGACGAGCAGAACAACATCCAGTGGGCCCGCAAGCTGGAGGAGGCGGGATGCCACGTCGTCTACGGTGTCGTGGGCCTCAAGACCCACTGCAAGCTGTCCATGGTCATCCGCCAGGACGACGACGGCAGGCTGCGCCGCTACTGCCACGTGGGCACCGGCAACTACAACCCGAGCACCGCGCGGATCTACGAGGACTTCGGCCTGTTCAGCGCGGCGGCGGAGGTGGGTGAGGACGTCAGCGACCTCTTCAACAGCCTCACCGGTTTCTCCCGCAAGAAGCACTACCGCAGGCTGCTGGTCGCACCCGCCTCCCTGCGCCGCGGCCTGATCAAACAGATCGGGACCGAGGTGGAGAACAGTCTCAAGGGCGAACCCGCGCACATCAGGATCAAGGTGAACTCCCTCGTCGACGAGGAGATCATCGACGCCCTGTACCGCGCCTCGCAGGCCGGGGTCGACGTGGACCTGTGGGTGCGCGGCAGCTGTGTGCTGCGCGCCGGGGTGCCGGGCCTGTCCGAGAACATCCGGGTGCGCAGCGTCCTGGGCCGCTTCCTCGAACACTCCCGGGTGTTCGTGTTCGCCAACGGCTGGCGGCCCAAGGTGTGGATCGGAAGCGCCGACCTCATGCCCCGCAACCTCGACCGTCGGGTGGAGGCGCTGGTCCGGATCGCCGACCCGGAGCAGTGCCGCCGACTGGTGGGCATCATGGACCTGGCGATGTCCGACAGCACCTCCTCGTGGCGGCTCGAACCGGACGGCTCATGGAAGCGCGTCACCCGCGACGAGGAGGGACAACCGCTGGCCGACCTCCAGGACACCCTGCGAGGCGACCGGCACCTGAGAGTGGTGGACGGGTGAACACCCACGAGAACGGGGCCGGTCACGGGGGCCCCGACACGGGCGCCCCGGAGACGACGGCCCCCGAGATCCGGATGACCAGTGCCTTCCCCCCGCGCGACACCGCGGTGGGCGGGTACCTGGAACCGATCCGGGCGGGTGGGGCCGTGCTCTGGCGCGACGGCCCCGCCGGCCGGGAGGTCGTGCTCATCCGGCGACCGGACCGGGGCGACTGGACCCTGCCCAAGGGCAAGCTCAAGAACGGCGAGCACCCCATCATGGGCGCGGTCCGCGAGGTCGAGGAGGAGACCGGCCTGACCCCCGTCATGGGGCGGCGGCTTCCACCCCAGCGCTACCTCAAGGACGGCTGGCCCAAGCAGGTCGAGTGGTGGGCGGCCACCCCCGCGCGACCGGACGGGCGGATCGACTACGAGCCCAACGAGGAGGTGGAGACGGTCGAGTGGGTCCCGGTGGCCGAGGCGCGTACCCGGCTCACCTACGACCACGACGTCCAGGTGCTCGACAACTTCCAGGTGGGTCCCGCCCGTACCTTCCCCGTCATCCTCCTGCGCCACCTGTCGGCGGGGGAGAAGCGCTCGTGGAACGACAGCGACCTGCTGCGGCCGCTCGACGAGAACGGCCGCGCCGACGCCCTGGCCCTGCCCCGCGTGCTGGGCGCCTACGGGAGTCTGCGTGCGGTCACGTCGGCGGCGGCCCGCTGCACCGAGTCCCTGTTGCCGCTGACGGTCGAGTGCGACGTTCCCATGAGCACCGAGCGCGCCCTCACGGTGGGGCCGGAGGGCGGCGGCTACGACGTGGAGGAGGCCCGGGAGGTCATCGCCCGTGTCCTCGACGAACGGCGGCCCACGGTGGTCTGCACCCACGGCGAACTGGTCCCGCACCTGCTGACCGAGGCCCTCACCCGGCTGGGCGCCCCGCTGTCCCAGCAGCGCGGCCTGCGCAAGGGGTCCTTCTGGGTGCTGCACGTCTCCGAGGCGGGAGATCTGGCCGGGGTGGAGCGGCACGGCGTGCGCGAGTGAACCCGCGCGGGCGGCCTCGCACGGCCTTCCCGGCCCCGCCCGGCCGGGTCCGGCGGCGGACCCGGTGGGGGAGTGGCCGACGACGGTGACATGATGCCGTCATGCCCAAACACATGGTGGCCCGGAGCGTCGTGGTCGACGCCCCGGCCAAGCGGATCTTCGACCTCGTCGCCACACCGTCCCAGCACGCGGTGCTCGACGGCTCCGGCACCGTCCAGGGCGCGCACACCGGCCCGGACCGGCTGGAGCTGGGAGCGGAGTTCGTCACGGACATGAAGATGCTCGGCCTCCCCTACCGGATGACCAACCGTGTGGTGGAGTTCGAGGAGGGACAGCTCATCGCCTGGAGGCACGTGGGGTCGCACCGCTGGCGGTACGAGCTCCGTGAGCTTCCCGAGGGCCGCACCCTGGTCACCGAGACCTTCGACTACTCCCGCGGGCAGACCGCCTTCTACGTCCTGAGCGGGGCTCCCGCGCGCAACGCGCGGGGCATCGTCCGTACCCTGGAGCGCCTCAAGGAGGCCGCCGAGGCCGAGGAGGCCTGACATCGGGGGCGGCGCCCCTTCCGTGACCGGGCCCGGACGTGTGACCGGGCCCGTTCGCGTGCCCGGGTCCGTCACGCACGGCACTCTCCGATATGCCCTAAAGTTCGGCGAGGGCCGCGTTCCCCTCGCCTCCCAGCCTCCGTGGCGCCGGGTGAGCGGGCCCCGCTGACAGGCAGTTCCGGTGACAGGCGCGCCGGTCGACGCGGGAGGTCGGGAGACCAGTGGTGGGAACGAGCTTGGGGGACGTGTGGCAGGACGTGCTGACGGCCCAGCCCGATCCGGAACAGTGGATCATCGTCACGACCGCCGTGGTGGCCCTGGCGGCCGTGCTGCTGCGCCAGCCCTGGCGGGTGGGGCGTAACGTCGTCACCATCGCCCACGAGCTCGGGCACGCGCTCGTGGCCCTGCTCAGCGGCCGCCAGCTGACCGGCATCCGGCTGCACTCGGACACGTCCGGCCTGACCGTCTCCCGGGGCAGGCCGACGGGTATCGGCATGATCCTCACGCTGTTCGCGGGCTACGTCGCCTCCAGCGTGATCGGCCTCCTCGGCATCATGATGCTGATGGCGGGCTACGTGACCGCGCTGCTGTGGTTGAGCATCGTCGTGCTCGGCGCCATGCTGATCATGATCCGCAACCTGTACGGAGTGCTGTCCATCGTGGCCACCGGAGCCGTGGTCTTCGGTGTCAGCTGGTTCACTCCGTACGAGGTCCAGGCCGCCTTCGCGTACCTGTTCATCTGGTTCCTGCTGTTCGCCGGGGTGCGCCCGGTCCTCGAACTCCAGTCGCAGCGCAGGAGCAACCCCTCCCCGCACTCCGACGCCGACCAGCTGGCCCGTCTGACCGGCCTCCCCGGGACCTTCTGGGTGGGCGTCTTCCTGGTCGTGAACCTCTCGGTCACCGGTCTGGGCGTGTGGCTGCTGTTCACCTGACCCCGGAGCCGCCGGTCCGCCCGGCCGATTCCGCCGCCCATGCGAGAGGGCCCCGCGTCATCGGACGCGGGGCCCTCATGTGCTTGGGTGCGGGCGTGGCTAGTGGGAGGTCTGCTGGGCGCTGAGCGCCGTGGCGACCGACGGGAACACCGGGATACGGGTGTCCAGCGAGGTGACGCGCAGGGTCTGCAGGACGCGCGGCACCGGGGCGGCGATCACCAGGAGGGCCTGCTGCTCCTTGGCGGCCTTGTGGGCGCGGATGAGCACGCGCAGCCCGCTGGAGTCGATGAACCGCAGGTCGGCGCAGTCCAGCACGACACGGCCGAAGGGCTGTGTGGTCAACGCCTCCGTGACCGCCTCCTGGAAGCGGTGCTCGGTGGCCATGTCGATCTCCCCGTCCAGGGCCAGGACGCGTCCGGCCTCGTGCAGGGTGGAGGAGATGGTCAGGTCGGGCATGGCGACTCCGGCGTACTCGGGCCGAGCCCGAGGGGTCGGCGAAGCAGGCCGCACGTCGCCCCATCGGGGACGTGCGGTGACCGGTGCGATGGTTGCGTTACCGCGTGAGCCAAGCTGATGGTTCATCAAGTTCCTTGCGTGGTGCCCCGGGCTGGGAACCGGGGAGGAAACGCCTTTCTCGCCTGGTTTGCTCGGAAAAGCACGGCGTCCGTACAACGCCCGGCCGCTGCCGGGAGTTCCTGGCGCCGTGGGTCAGTGGTGTGGCGTGTGTTCTCTGACGTGCTACGAGGGGCCGTGGCCCCCGTGCTCGGCCGTCTCGCCGGAACCGGTGGCCGGGTCCGGCCCTCCACCCGTGAGAACCGGCCCGCGACGGCGGGCATTCCCCGGTGGGTCGTGGCGGGGACCGCGGGCGGGCCCGTGATCCCCGTTCGGCCCCGATCCTCGGTGCCCCGTCAGGGCGCCGCGGTGCGTTGTCGTCGAGGCCGTCCAGCCTCGGACTTTACCACAGCGCCGTGGCCGTTTCGTGACGGGAGCGACGCAAGGTCGTGCCCCGGCCGGTTGACCGTTCCCGTGATTCCTGGTGTATGGGTCACGCCTCCTGGACGCAGTGCGACCCCTCCGGGTCCTCCTCGGGCACCCGTTCGCGTTGCTGGAGCGCCCACACACACGCCGACAGGGTGAGCGGGACCGCCACGGTCAGCGCCAGCGCGGGGATGGCCACCCCCGAGTCGTTGGCCGCGAAACCCACCAGCGCCGTCACCAGGGAGCCGGTCAGCCCGGCCCGGAGTGTCGGGGCGTACTCGTAGGCCCGCTGGAGCGCGCCGATCCGCCAGTTGCCGGGCCGGTTGAGGACGGCGAACAGGAACACCAGCGCCCCGGCCGCCAGCAGGGTGAGGTGCCAGTTGCCCAGGGTGCCCAGCATGGCGCCCAGTTTGCGGGCCAGCACCGTGCCTGCGTCGCCGTTCATCACCTGCTCGGCGAACGCCCCGAAGTGGCTGCGGTCCTCCACCGGACGCAGGTAGTCCATCCAGGCCAGAAGCGAGATCGCCGTGACCGAGACCACCGCCACCGCCGCCAGCCGCAGGGCGGTGATCCGAATCCCCGCGATCATCATCGTGGTCACCGCCAGGCCGGGGATCAGCGCGATCACCCCGCCGAAGTCCGTGCCCAGCCCCGGCCACCCGATGATCAGTACGGACGCGGTGCCCACGAGCAGGGTCGTCACCACCGCGGCGCGCCGTCGGCCGCGTGAGATCAGCGCGTGGGAGACGCCCGCCACCGCCATGAGCATGCCGGTCGCGAAGGTCGCGAAGGCGATGTTGCCGATCCCGTAGAACCGTCCCGCCACGATCGGTGAGTACCCGGTGGGCGAGTTCATCTGCAGGTGCGCGCCGAAACAGAGGTCGAGGAAGAGTACGACGGTGGTCGCGCCCGCCACCACCGTCATCGGCCCCAGGATGGTGCGGCGCCACGGCCCCGCCACCGCCAGCGCCACCACGAGGGCGTCCACGGCCAGGACCGAGGCCAACAGCGCGAGCGGCGGGTACTGGGACGCCCACCACGGGATGAGGTTGGCCAGGTAGCTCGCCACGGGGAACGCCGCACCGGCCAGCGCCACCACCCGGGTCACCGACAACACCGCGGCCCGCTTGCCCCGTTCGCCCCAGGAGTACCGGTGCATCGCGTACGCCGCCGCCGTGTAGATGAGCAGCTGGATCGCCACCAGGCCGCTGAAGAACCCCGGGATGGAGGCGCCGACCACGATGGCGGCGGTGTTGAAGTCGACCAGCCGGACCACCGCCTCCTCGAACGGGCTCGGCCGGTCGGTGGTCTGCCACACCCGGCCGCCGGTGGGCTGTCCGGGGTCCGCTCCCAGTGTGTCCAGCACGGTCGCGGTGGTGTCGGTCAGGACCACCAGGCCGGGCCGTCGGGTCGACTCCGACGCGAGGTAGGCGGCGGGACCGGCCAGGCCGTCCCCCACGGCCCGCCCGGTCAGGGCGACGGTCAGCTGGGAGGGGCCGGTGTCCATGGAGACCCCGAGCACCATCAGGGTCGCCCCGTCCGGAAGGGTGCGCACCAGGGCGGCCAGACGCGAGTCGAGCGTCTCCAGGGTGTCCTCCCGGACCTGCTCCGGCACGTCCTCGGGGTCGGCCTCCTTGGGTCCGTCCTCGCCGGAGTCCGTGTCGGCCGGGTAGAGACTGGTCAGCTCGGGCATCTCCACCACCGCGAGGGACACGCCCCGCAGCCGCTCGGCGGACAGGTCGCGCGCCGAGTCGACGTAGTGGTCGACCCGCCCCGACGCGTCGGCGGCGCCCAGCGCGGCACCCGGTCCGGCGGCCAGGGTCAGCCCGCCCCGGTCGCGCACGGCTTGGCCGAGCAGCCCCACGGGCGCGGCGAACACGGACCGCGCGTTCTGTTCGGCGAAGTCCGAGAAGCCGGGGACGGTCGCGCCGGAACCGTCCACCACCGGTTCCGGTGCGGGTTCGCAGACGGTGAAGCGTTCACGCTCGGACAGTGCGCGCTGCCCGGCGGAGACCGAGAGCCAGCCGTCGGTGGGGCAGGTGCGGGAGGTGGCGGTACGGATCGACACGTTGCCGATCGCACCGGCCTCGGCCATCTCCCAGAGCGCCGGAGTGTGCTCGGGGGTGACGTCCTCCCAGAGCAGCCCCGGGACCCCCACCAGCACGACCGGGCCGTCGGAGGGCCCCTCCGGCAGGCCGACGTTGGTGCCGTTCCGGTCCGACCCGGGGGAGTCCGCCTGGCCCGCGGAGGCGGGCGCGGTACAGAGCAGGACCGTCACCGCCAACAGCAGGGCGCACAGGCGCCCTCCCGGCAGTGTGCCGGTGGCCGTGCGCCGTTCCCGGCGCGAGCCGAGCCGTCGACTCGGTGACATGGCCGTCCCCCCGATCGCGATCACCTCACTGGACGCCCACCCTAGTGATCACACTCCTCTGAGCGGGGAAAACGGCGATTCCGGACAGGGCGGACCGGGAGGTTCCGGGCAAGGAGGGGAGGCGGCGGGGAGACGGGGAGGGGCGGGCGGCGGACACGGCCGACCGCCCGGGGGTCACGGCTCCAGGCCCCACGCCTTCAGGGTCGCGTCGGCGTCGGGCAGCGCGAGCCCGCGGGTGACCGCTCCGGGCGTGCGGCCGAACCGCGGCGCCGGTCCCGCCACGATCCGCTCCCCTTCACGGACGAGCGAGCCCCGGGCCCGCACGTGCGGGTGGTCGGGCGCCTCCGCCAACGACAGGATCGGCATGACGCAGGCGTCGGTGCCCTCGAACACCGCGCCCCACTCGTCCCGGCCGCGCGTGCGCAGCACCTCGGCGAAGCGCTCCCGCAGCCGGGGCCAGCCCTCGGTGTCCCACTGCTCGGGCAGGTCCTCGCCGTCCAAGCCGATCCCGGAGAGGAAGGCCGCGTAGAACTGGGGCTCGATACAGGCCACGGACACGTGCCCGCCGTCGGCGCACTCGTAGACGTCGTACCAGGGCGCGCCGGTGTCGAGGTAGTTGGTGCCGCGTTCGTCGCTCCACGAGCCGCGCGCCCGGTCCTCGTGCACCATCGACATCAGCAGGGCGCTGCCGTCCATCATCGCGGCGTCCACGACCTGGCCGCGTCCCGAGTCCTGACGTTCCAGGAGCGCGGCCAGGACGCCGGTGACCGCGAACATGGTGCCGCCCGCGAAGTCGCCGAGCAGGTTGATCGGCGGGACCGGGGGGCCGTCGGCGCGGCCGATCGAGTGCAGGGCCCCGTTCACGGACACGTAGTTCATGTCGTGGCCGGCGGTGTGGGCCAGGGGGCCGCCCTGTCCCCAGCCGGTGACCCGCGCGTACACCAGGCGGGGATGGAGCTCCAGGCAGGAGTCGGGCCCCAGGCCGAGCCGTTCCATGACGCCCGGCCGGAAGCCCTCCAGGAGGACGTCGGCGCGGCCGATGATCTCACGGGCACGGTCGAGCCCCTCAGGGGACTTCAGGTCGAGGCCGACCACGGCGCGGCCCTCGCTCATGTGCGGCCCGGCGGTGCCCGAGGTCATCGCCTCGGCGGCCTGGGGGCGGTCGATCCGGACGACGCTGGCGCCCAGGTCCGCGAGGAGCATTCCGGTCATCGGGGTCGGGCCGATTCCGGTGAACTCGACGACGCGGATTCCGTTGAGGGGTCCCATGGTGCCTCCGGGGGGGGGTGTTGGTCGGGGAACTGGCTAGAACGGTGTTCGGTTCATTGTGCAGGTCGGGGCGATGTGATGCCAGGGCTCCGGCGGCGCGCGCGGAGAAGGGCGGGGCGGGCAGTGAAGGTCAGTGAAGCCAAAGGTGAGATGCCCCTTGTGCCAGGAATGGTTTTCGGTCCATCTCAAAAAAGTGCGCTTCCCTGGTGTTAATGTGGCCGTGCCCGGGATTCCCACCCCGCGCCACCAGCGGGAATCCCCATTCCACCCCTCGGAGAAGGTTCTGCCGTCATGCCCAGAAAACCCGGAAAGAACGGAACCGCCCACCGGTCCCGTAGGCGTCGGCGACCACGCGCCTCCCTTCTCCGCCCCGCCCCGGTCATGGCGGCCGCCGTCGCCGTGGTTCTGGTCACGGCGGGCGCGGGCACCGCGCTGGCCATGGACAAGACCGTCGTGCTGGACGCCAACGGCGAGCAGAGCCGGGTCCGCACCTTCGGCGACAGCGTCCAGGACGTCCTCGACACCGCCGGGGTCGAACTCGGAGAACACGACGTGGTCGCGCCCTCCCCGGACACCGCCGTCGGCGCCGGGGACCACGTCGTCGTCCGCTCGCCCCGGGAGATCACCGTCGACCTCGACGGCCACCAGACCTCCCACCGGGTGCACGCCGCCACCCTCGGCGAGGCACTCCAACAGATCGGACTCGACCCGCAGGGCCTCGAACTCTCGGTGGGGCACGACGCCCCGGTGCCCCCGGACGGCCTCACCGTGAGCGCCCGGCGCGCGCCCCGCATGGTCGTCATGTACGACACCCAGCGCTCCGAGACCCGCACCACCGGCACGAACGTCGCCGACGTCCTCGACGCCGCCGGGATCGAACCCGGAGAGCACGACGTCGTCACCCCGGAACCCGACCAGCCGGCCGAACCCGACATGGTCGTGCGCGTCCTACCCGCCCTCGGAGAGCCCCGGACGGAGGAGGTCGTGATCGAGGCCGTCACCGTCGAACGCGAGAACCCCGACCTCCCCGAAGGCGAACGCGAGGTCGTCACCGAACCCGAGGACGGGCTCAAGGAGGTCACCACCCTCCGTGTCCTGCGCCACGGCGAGGAGACCGACCACGAACTCTCCGAGGAGGTCGTCACCGAACCCGTCGAGGGGCTCGTGGAGATCGGTACCAAGGTCGAGGAGGAGCCCGTCGACCCGGCCAGCGCCGAGGCGGGCTCCCTCAACTGGTCCGGCCTGGCCCAGTGCGAGTCCGGCGGGGACCCGTCGGCGGTGAACTCCGCGGGCGGCTACTACGGCCTCTACCAGTTCAGCACCAGCACCTGGGCGTCGGTCGGCGGTAGCGGCCTGCCCTCCGAGGCCAGCCCGGCCGAACAGACCCAGCGGGCACAGCGGCTCTACGACAGCGTCGGCGGGAACTGGCAGAGCCAGTGGCCCCACTGCGGCGTGCGCCTCTTCGACTGATCCGGGCGGGCCGGGCGGCGGAAGGTCCGGGCGACCGGCGCCCGCACCGCTGGCCGAGCGGGTCGGCGGCGGCTGGCAAGATGTGTGGGTGACACAGACACCCGAGACCGACCCCGCCGACCGCTCCCGCCTGCTCACCCCCGCCGACGTGCGGGCCCTCGCGGAACGGTTCGGCATCCGGCCCACCAAGACCCTGGGCCAGAACTTCGTCATCGACCACGGCACTGTCCGCCGCATCGTCCGTGTCGCGGGCGTCGGCGCCGACGACGTGGTCGTCGAGGTGGGGCCCGGACTCGGATCGCTCACCCTCGCGCTCCTCCCGCACGTGCGGAGGGTCACCGCGATCGAGATCGACCCGGCGCTGGCCGAGGCACTGCCCGGTACCGTCGCCGACCACGCTCCCGACCTCGCCGACCGGCTCACGGTGGTCCCCGGTGACGCCATGCGCGTCACCGAGCTGCCCGGCCCCGCGCCCACCGCGCTCGTGGCGAACCTGCCCTACAACGTGTCCGTGCCGGTCCTGCTGCACCTGCTCGAACTCCTGCCCAGCCTGAAGCGGGTCCTGGTCATGGTGCAGGCCGAGGTCGCCGACCGGATCACCGCCACCCCCGGCGGCCGTATCTACGGGGTGCCCTCCGCGAAGGTCGCCTGGTACGCCGACGCGCGCCGGGCCGGCGCGGTCGGCCGCAACGTCTTCTGGCCCGCGCCCAACGTGGACTCGGGCCTGGTGGAACTGGTCCGCCGCCCCGACCCCGCCACGAAGGCCCCGCGCGCCGAGGTCTTCAAGGTGATCGACGCCGCGTTCGCCCAGCGCCGCAAGACGCTGCGCGCCGCCCTGTCCGGCTGGGCCGGGTCGGCCCCCGCCGCCGAGGCGGCGCTCCGGGCCGCCGGTGTCGACCCCGGCGCGCGCGGCGAGTCCCTGGGGATCGAGGAGTTCGCCGCGATCGCCGAGCACCGGCCGCGGTAGCCGTCGAGCACCGGCCCCCGCCCCTTCCGGAGGTGGGGGCGGCCCTTCGCCGGGCACGCCGAAGGGGCGCCCCGGAGGACGCCCCTTCCGTGCCCGCCGTCTACTCGCCCCGCTGGTCCGGGGCGGACGACTGGTCCGGCGCCTCGCGATCGCGCGAGCGGAACAGCGCCCGCGCGATCGCGGCCACGCCCAGCCCCACCGCGAGGACGGGGAGCAGCCAGACCACGTTGGCCTCCCACTCTCCGCTGCCCCGGACGACGAACGCGATCGCCAGCCCCAGGAACAGCACTCCCGCGACGAACGAACCCCAGTCAGTTCCCCGCTTGGTCATACCGCACCTCCACTGTGCCGGCCCTGACGGTGGCCCGCACGTTGATCTCGGGCACACCGTCCTCCTCCTGCTCGGCGGTCCGCTCCCCGCCGGTCGACCCGGTCGTCTCCTTCGGCTCGAAGGTCTCCTCGTTGGCGATGCCGATCCCGGTCACGAAGTCGCCGTCCGGTTCCCTGCTCCCGGCCCCGATGGTTCCGGCCCCGACGTCCGAGACCAGGATGACGCGGGCGTCCTCGGGGATCACCAGGACCAGGTTCCCCGCGTCCACCCGTGCCGCGACGTCCACGGACCCGTCCGGGCCGAGCTCGGCGGGCAGACCGGTCAGGTCCAGCGTCGCAGTCCCCGCGTTCAACCACAGGTCGCCCGAGCGGGCCTCCGCGACCGTGGCGGGTCGCCAGTCACGGTCCCCGATCCGGGCCTGGGTGAGGTCGACCGACGACACGAGCACCGCGCCGAGCACGGCGACGACGCCGAGGAACGCCAGGCCCCGGGGGTTGCCCGCCCAGGTGCCGACGATCGCGTACAGGCCGATCACCGCCACCACGGCGGCCATGAAGTAGACCCCCAGCACCGGTCCGAACAACAGCTGGGTGGTGGACGCCTCGGACACGGGCGGACCCAGGTGCGGGGCGGTCAGCGCCCAGCCGACCGCCAGGGCGATCACGGTCCACAGGGCGTGCGAGGCCAGCGGCGACCGGCGCCCTCCGGAACCGTGCCCCCGGCAGGAGCCCCCGCCGTGGCGTTCCGCGTCACGCCCGTTCCCGGCCCGGCCGTGCCCATCGTTTTCCTCGTCCTCCTCGTCGTCCTCTTCGTCATCCGTGCCCTGGTCCACGGACGTGCGTTCCGACACCACCGCCAGGTCCACCGGGCCGTGCGGGGACGAGGCCCACGGTTGGGCCGGGTTGTAGTAGGCGGCGACCGGCTGCGGCGCCGGTCCCGTGGGAGGAGGTTCGCGTGTGGCCAGGTCAGCGCGCAGAGCCAGCAGTGAGGCGCGTAGGTCCACGCCACGGTTCCGCGCGGTCAGCAACGCCAGTACCAGCGGAATCGCCAGCACCAGCGTCCCCCAGCCGAACCCGCCCACCAGGCTGAGGGCGGTCGCCCCGGCCAGCCCGAGCGTCAGGAGCTTCAGCACCGCCTGCGGCGGGATGCTCCGGTTCAACAGCTGTTCGAAGGTGGCCGGGCCGCCCTGCGGGTCCCGCATGAGCATCCACGCGCCGATGTAGAGCAGCAGCCCGGTGCCACCGGCGAACGCCGTCAGCACGAACGCGGCCCGCCACACCACGGGATCGACCCGCGTGTAGGCACCCAGCCCGGAGCACACACCGGCCAGGGCCTGGCGCTGGTCGTCACGGCGCAGTTCGGGGCCGGTCGCGGGCTCGGAGACCGCACCCGTCGGGCCGTCCTCCGTGGTCACGCCCTCTGAGGGGCCCGCGCCGTTCCCGGCGTGACCACCCACGGGGGAGTGCCGTTCCGAAGGCCCCCGCCCAGGGGGGCCGCCCCCGACGGGGGAGTCCCCGGGCGACGCCCCGGTCGGCGTCTCGCCGTCAGACATGGACACTCACCACACTTTCCTCATGGAATCATCGTGGCCTCCGCCGCGTCGCGATGGGAATCCGGGACGACCCTGAACCCACCCTGACCGGAACACCAGGGCAGGACCAGGGCCGTGCCCCCGATGTCCCACGAGGGTCACACAGGGCATGCTGGAACCGTCCACAACCACGCGCGAAACAGGTCACGGCCGTCGCGCCACACACGAAAGCGGTGATCGGGCGGTGCCAACGACGGCCGTGGAGACCCCGAGACTCACCCGCGCGGTCGACGGCAGGCTCCTCGGCGGCGTCGCCTCGGGGTTGGCACGGCACCTGGGCCTCGACCCGGTGGTGGTCCGCCTCGCCTTCATGGCCCTCGCCGTCGGCGGTATCGGCGTCGCGGTCTACGCCGCCCTGTACTTCCTCGTCCCCAACGAGGAGGTCGGCGACGACGGACCCGAACCGGGAGAGGACGCCCGGCGCAAGGGCCGCGACATCTCCCAGCTCGTCGCCTATGTGGGCCTCGCCGCGGGCCTGGGCATCCTGTTCCTGATCTTCGGCGGCGTCTTCGACCCGCTCCTGTGGTTCGTCATCTTCGGAGCGCTGGGTGCGACCATCCTGTGGCAGCAGGCCAATCCGGCCGAACGCAACGAATGGATGAACAGCACCGTCAGCCGCACCCGACCCAAGAGCATCATGCGCACCACCGCCGGCGTCCTGCTCGTGGTGGTCGGCGTCATCGGCTTCCTGGTCTTCCAACAACAGCTCCAGGAGGCCCGGGCAGGACTCACCTTCGCGTTCACGCTCATCTCCGGGATCGCGCTGATCGTCGCCCCCTGGATCATCGGACTCATCCGCGAACGCGACTCCGAACGCCGCGAGCGCATCCGCAACGCCGAACGCGCGGAACTCGCCGCGCACATCCACGACTCCGTCCTGCACACCCTCACCCTCATCCAGCGCCGCGCTGACGACCCCCGGGAGGTGCAGCGCCTGGCACGCGTGCAGGAACGCGCGCTGCGCAGTTGGCTCTACCAGCGCCCCGCCGACGCCGAGACCACCGTCACTCCCGGCCTCGAACGGGTGGCCGCCGAGGTCGAGGAGGAGCACGGCGTGCCCATCGAGGTCGTGTGCGTCGGGGACGCGCCCATCGACGACGGCGTCAGCGCCATGCTCCGCGCCGCCCGCGAGGCCATGGTCAATGCGTCCAAGTACGCCGGGACGGACGACATCTCGGTGTTCGGGGAGGTCGACGAGGCGGAGGTCCTGGTGTTCGTCCGCGACCGGGGCGCCGGGTTCGACCTCGACGGCGTCCCCGAGGACCGCATGGGCGTGCGCGGCTCCATCATCGGCCGCATGGAACGCCACGGCGGCACCGCGCGCATCCGCACCGCACCGGGGGAGGGGACCGAGGTCCAGCTCCGCATGCCGCGCATCCACGACCTGTGAACCGAACCGCGTCCGCGGTGACCGCTTCGGGACACGGGCCCGGGAAGCGGCGGACACCACTACCTACCGGTCGACTTCCCTGGATAGGGTCCAGGTGTGGGAGAAGAGAGCACGACCTTCAGTGACGGAGACGCGGTCCCCCGCGTCGTGATCGTGGACGACCACCGGCTGTTCCGCAGCGGTGTGCGCGGAGAGCTCGGAGACGCCGTCAACGTCATCGGTGAGGCCGGGGACGTCGACAGTGCCGTGCACGTGATCAGCGAGACCCAGCCCGACCTCGTGCTCCTCGACGTGCACCTGCCCGGAGGGGGAGGGGTCGAGGTACTCCGCAGGGTCCTCGCCAAGCACCCCCAGATCCGCTTCCTCGCCCTGTCGGTGTCCGACGCCGCGGAGGACGTCATCGGCGTGGTGCGCGGCGGCGCGCGCGGCTACGTCACCAAGACCATCTCCGGCAGGGACCTGGCCAACGCCATCGTCCGGGTCGCGGACGGCGACGCGGTGTTCTCCCCGCGCCTGGCCGGGTTCGTGCTCGACGCCTTCTCCGCGACCGACGCGCCCCCCACCGACCCCGAGCTGGACCGCCTCACCCAGCGCGAGCGTGAGGTCCTGCGGCACATCGCCCGGGGCTACGCGTACAAGGAGGTCGCCAAGGAGCTGTTCATCTCGGTCAAGACGGTCGAGACGCACGTGTCCTCGGTGCTGCGCAAGCTCCAGCTGTCCAACCGGCACGAGCTCAGCCGCTGGGCTACCGCCCGCCGCCTCGTCTGAACGGGGCCGCCGGGGCGTCGCCGACGCGACGCCCCGGCGCGCACCCGGTCAGCGCAGGGAGTCGAGCATGCGGTCGAGGAACTCGTCCTCCCGCACCCCGGTGACCACCCGCGCGGCCTGGCGCTCGTCCGGGCTCGGCCGCAGCCGCCGGTCGGCGACCGTCATCCCCCGGGTCAGCCCGCCGGTGAGCTCCACCCGCACGGGCGCTTCGAAGGCACCGGTGACCAGGTGCGGGTCCACCAGCACGGCGGCCGCCAGCGGGTCGTGCATCGCGCACTGGCGCACCCCGAAGATGCCCCGGTAGAACTCCGCGTAGAAGTCCAGGAACGCCGACGTGCTCTGGGCGCGCTCCCCCGGAACCTCCTGGAGGCGGTCGAGCCACGCACCGGTCGCCACCGTGCGCATGGTGATGTCGAGCGCGATCAGGTCGAGGTCGAACCCGGCCGCGAACACCGCCTCCGCCGCCTCGGGGTCGTTGGCGATGTTGGCCTCGGCGTGGGAGGACACGTTGCCGGGCACCTCCACGGCACCGCCCATCACGACCAGGCGCCGCACCAGCTCGGGCAGGCGCGGCTCCAGACCGAGCGCCAGTGCCAGGTTGGTGAGCGGGCCCACCGCGAGCACGTCGATCCGGCCCGGGTTCTCCCGCACCAGACGCACCAGCAGCTCGGCGGCCGACTCGGCCACCGGTACGCGCACGGGCTCGGGGAGCTTCACGTCGCCGAGGCCGTTCTCGCCGTGCACGTGCCCGGCCAGACGGGGCTCCTGCACCAGCGGCCGGGACGCCCCCACGGCCACCGGCACGTCCGGGCGGCCGTACAGGTCGAGCAGCCGCAGCGCGTTGAGCGCCGTCACCTCGACCGTGTTGTTGCCGAACACCGCGCCGACACCGACGATCTCCACCTCCGGCCGCGCGGCCAGGTAGGCGAGGGCGACGGCGTCGTCGATCCCCGGATCGCAGTCGACGAACACACGCGTGGACACCTGGTCAGCCAAGACCAATCTCCCTCAGAACAGGACACGGAACCGCCAGGCGGACGGCCTGGTGGGTTGCGGGCGCGGAGTCGGCGACCACGCCCATGACCGGTCACATCCCCTGAAAACACCCTTCCCCAGGGTAAGCCGTCGGCCGTACCGGAGAGCGACGACCGGTCCCGGGCCTGGTGAGACACCGGGTGGACGGTCACGTCACCGGTCGGCCGTAACCTGGTAGGCGTGTCCTCCCAAGAACAGCTTCTCGAAGGTCTGAACGGTCCCCAGCGCGACGCCGTCACCCACGCGGGGTCGCCGCTCCTGATCGTGGCGGGAGCGGGCTCGGGCAAGACCCGTGTCCTCACCCACCGCATCGCCCACCTGATGGCCGAACGCGGGGTGCGCCCCGGGGAGATCCTCGCGATCACCTTCACCAACAAGGCCGCCGCCGAGATGAAGGAGCGCATCGAGGCCCTTCTCGGCACCCGCGCCGCCAACACCATGTGGACGATGACCTTCCACTCGGCGTGCGTGCGCATCCTGCGCAGGGAGGCGCACCGGCTCGGCTACCCGAGCGGCTTCACCATCTACGACGCCGCGGACTCCCAGCGCCTCATGCAGCTGGTCTGCAAGGAGATGGACCTCGACCCGAAGCGGTTCCCGCCCAAGTCCTTCAGCTTCCAGGTGTCCAACCTCAAGAACGAGCTGGTCGACTACGACACGTGCGCGGAGCAGGCCCAGACCGAGCAGGAGAAGAAGCTCGCCGAGGCCTACCAGCTCTACCAGCGCCGCCTCCACGAGGCCGGCGCCATGGACTTCGACGACCTGATCATGATCACGGTCAACCTGTTCCAGATGTTCCCGGACGTCGCCGAGTACTACCGGCGCCGCTTCCGGCACGTGATGGTCGACGAGTACCAGGACACCAACCACGCCCAGTACGCCTTCGTCCGCGAACTCGTCGGCGCGGCCGAGGGCTCCGACACCAGCGTGGTCCCCGCGGCCGAACTGTGCGTGGTGGGCGACGCCGACCAGTCGATCTACGCCTTCCGGGGTGCGACCATCCGCAACATCCTGGAGTTCGAGCGCGACTTCCCCGACGCCCGCACCATCCTCCTGGAACAGAACTACCGCTCCACCCAGAACATCCTCTCCGCCGCCAACACGGTGATCGACCGCAACGAGGGCCGCCCCTCCAAGAAGCTGTGGTCCGAGCGGGGCGAGGGCCCCATGATCACCGGGTACGTCGCCGACAACGAGCACGACGAGGCGGCCTTCGTGGTCGGCGAGATCGACCGGCTCACCGACCAGGGCGTGGTCACCCCCGGCCAGGTCGCGGTGTTCTACCGCACCAACGCCCAGTCCCGCGTGTTCGAGGACGTGTTCGTCCGGACCGGGCTCCCGTACAAGATCGTCGGCGGTGTCCGCTTCTACGAGCGCAAGGAGATCCGCGACATCCTCGCCTACCTGCGGGTGCTGGCCAACCCCGAGGACACGGTCAGCCTGCGCCGCATCCTCAACGTGCCCAAGCGCGGCATCGGCGCCCGCGCCGAGGAGTCCGTCGAACTCCTCGCGGCGCGCGAGCGGATCTCGTTCTCCCGAGCGCTGCGCCGCGTGGACGAGGCTCCGGGCCTGGCCACCCGTTCGGCCAAGGCGATCCGCAACTTCACCGCGTTGCTGGACGAGCTCGCCGAGGTCGTACCGGGCAGCACTCCGGCGGAGATCGTCGAGGCGGTGCTCAGCAAGACCGGGTACCTGTCGGAGCTCGCGGAGTCCAAGGACCTCCAGGACGAGAGCCGGGTGGAGAACCTGGAGGAGTTCGTCGACGTCGCCCGGGAGTTCGAGCACACCTTCGCCGCCCTCATCGAGGACGAGGCGGAGCTGGAGGGCGAGGAGAACCAGGGCATCGACCCGGGGGAACCGACCCTGGTCGACTTCCTGGAACGCGTCTCACTGGTCGCCGACACCGACCAGATCCCGGACGGGGACGACGAGGGCGGCGTGGTCACCCTGATGACCCTGCACGCCGCCAAGGGCCTGGAGTTCCCGGCAGTCTTCCTCACCGGGATGGAGGACGGTGTCTTCCCGCACACGAGGACCCTGGGGGACAAGAAGGAACTGGAGGAGGAGCGGCGGCTGGCCTACGTGGGCATCACCCGGGCCGAGCAGCGGCTGTACGTCAGCCGCGCGGCGGTCCGCAGCGCCTGGGGGACGCCCGCCTACAACCCGGCCTCCCGGTTCCTGGACGAGATCCCGTCGACGCTGGTCGACTGGCGCCGTGCCGAGTCCACCCTCGCCGCACCGCCCAGCCGCACCATCGGCGGCCGGTCGGGCGGCGGCTTCGGGGGAGGGGGCGGCTTCGGCAGCACCTTCGGCGGCGGCCGGAAGAAGGCGGTCAAGGAGGCCCCCACGCTCAGCGTCGGGGACCTGGTCAACCACGACTCCTTCGGAATGGGGCGGGTCCAGCTGGTCGACGGCGCGGGCGACAAGACCAAGGCCCGGATCGACTTCGGCGCGGACATCGGGGAGAAGGACTTCCTGGTGAAGTACGCCCCGATCGAGAAGCTGTAGCCCGCGGGCCGGGCCCTCGGGCCCGGCCCCGGTCGGCTTCGGGCAGCGATCGGCGCCGTGTAAGCCAGGACACCGACGAGTTTTCGCGAACCCGTCACGAGCACTCCACCCCAGGGGTACAGTTGGTGAAGACCGAGCGAGACGAACGCGGATAACCCCGCGGGCGGGCCGGTCCACCCTCTCCGAAGAACTCCGGTCCGAGCAGTGCTCGGGCCATGTAAACTCGGAGAGTCGCTTCAAAGGAGACAGGCACAAGCCGCAAGGCGCCCGAATCCACACGAAGCACAACGGGCTTTACCCCGATCTCGTGTCAAGCGGAAACGCTGCCACAAACCGCCGATTTGGCGGGGCGCGGAACACCTGATAAAGTAAAGACACAACAAAGCGGAAACGCCGCGAGAGCGGCGGAAAAGCAGAAGCCTTCTCCG